>DATCLP010000097.1:0-12538 GCA_036563855.1 Steroidobacteraceae bacterium
TTCAACGCCGGCCGCGGGGCCGTCTTTACGAGCGAGGGTCGCGTAGAGCTCGACGCGTCGATCATGGATGGCGCGAGCCTGGGCGCCGGCGCAGTCGCCGGCGTCACGACGGTGCGAAACCCGATCTCGCTCGCTCGCCGCGTCATGACGCATTCTCCGCATGTCATGCTGATCGGCTCGGGTGCCGAGCGCTTCGCGGCCGAGCAAGGGCTCGAACAGGTCGATCCTTCCTGGTTCTTCAGCGTACGCCGATGGCGCTCGCTCGAAACGTACTTGCGAGCAAGTAAATTGCCGATTCCGCCGCGTCCCGCTGCGCTCGACGGTAGCGACCCAATCGAACAGCTCGTGCACGACGAAGGCAAGAAAGGTACCGTCGGTGCCGTCGCGCGCGACGTACACGGGAATCTTGCGGCCGCCACATCCACCGGAGGTATTACAGGCAAGCGTTGGGGACGCGTCGGCGACAGCGCCATCATCGGCGCGGGAACGTACGCCTCGAATGCTGCGTGCGCAGTTTCGGCAACCGGCGACGGCGAGGTTTTCATACGCGCTGCGGCTGCACGCGAGATCGCTTCGCTCGTTGAACATCGCGGCATGAGCATTCAAGAAGCCGCGGACATCGTCATCCATCAACGCATCGCCGCACTGAAAGGCGAGGGCGGCGTGATCGTCGTCGGGCGCGACGGCTCGGGCGCATGGAGCTTCAATTCGGACGGAATGTATCGAGCGCGGGCTACGAGCGAGGGCGGAGTTGAGGTGGCGTTGTATAAAGATGAGGACTAACCCTCTCCCAAAGGGAGAGGGGGAGTCGGCATCGCTATCGCGATCATTTTTCGCGCGCAATGTGCGACTACTCGTGTCGCACGGCGCGCTAACATCCCCTCACCCCTAACCCTCTCCCAAAGGGAGAGGGGGAGTAGGAATCGCTATCGCGATTCTTTTATTTCTGGGGTTTCCTAAACTTGAACAAAAACTGATCCGTGTGCCGCCTCACGCTCGCATCGAAGACCATCTTCGTGCGGTCGTCGTTCGGGTTTGCGAGCACATCGCTCTTTGCGACGAATTCCAATCCTGCTTCCTTGGCCGATGCGAGTACGATCGCCGGATCGATGCGATGAGTCGTCTGCGCAATCGATGGCGGTGCGCCGGGATCTGCAGCATGATCCATGGCAATGAAAAGGCCGCCCGGTTTCAGCACGCGCACGATCTCGGCATACGTTTTCTTCACATCGCCGAGCACGCCGGGTTGCGCATTGCGCGGGGTGAAATACAGCTCGTGCGGCCCGAGAATCCAAAGGACTTTGTCGACCGAGTTGTCTGGCGCGCGTAGATCGTCGAATGCCGTGACGGTGATCGTCGCATTCTTGAGCCGTCCGGTGTCCGTGCGAGCCTTGAACGCAGCGTCGCCATAATTGAATTGCGGCGGGTACTGCACGATCAGTTTGCCTTGCGGTCCGACTGCCGCGGAGAGCAATTCCGAATACCAGCCGCGTCCCGCTTCCATCTCCAATACGGTGTCGCCAGGACGTATCTCCGAAAACGCGAGCACTTCGGCAGGTTTTCTCGCAGCGTCGTCTTTCTTGTCGGCCTCGGGACGCGCTGGATCCACCAGAATCGCCTCGTAATCCGCCGCGGTCAGAGGTCGTGCAGCACTGCCGGAATCGTCAGTCGCTGCGCAGCCTGCTGTCGCGAGCGCAATTGCAAGCAGCATCGGAATCGTCGTTCGAGATCGCATGGTAATTCCTCGAAGTCGGGCGCTATCTCGATCCTGCAGCAGCCTCCTGCGCCGCCTTCTCATCGTTCGCGCGTTTGATGACGTAGGCGAGAATCGCGTCGGTCGTTTCTTCGTTCAGCACTTCGCCGAATCCGGGCATGCCGCGTGCTGCGCGTTCGCCGTTGCGCACGACGGGATTCCAGCCGTTACGGAACGGCAACAATCCGCTGTAACGCAGATCGGGCGCAGTCGAGCCAGGACCGGGAACCGCTGCAGGTCCGTGACACACAGCGCAGTTCGCGGCATAAGCCTGCTCGCCTGCGAACACGGTTTCGTTGCTCGCCGTCAGCATCGGCGGATCGATCTTGATGCGCGGTGCACCTGATCCCGCGATCGTCATATCCTCCGGCAACGAAGCCGTTCCGCCTCTCTTGAATACCAGCAGACGTGAATTGTTGGCGCTCAACGGATTCGTGCGCTTTTGGTTGGGCGGCAACCCGCGCGCGCCGACGAGCACCGCAACATGCTGTTCGCCGTCGACCAGATAAGTGGACGGCGCGGCCACGACGCGTGCTTGCGTCGGTGCCGACCACAGCTTCTCCCCGGTCGTCGCGTTGTACGCATTGAACTCGCCATCGTGATTGCCCGAGAAAATGAGGTTGCCGCCGGTTGCGAGAATGCCCGTCGAGCCGTACACCTCATTCTTGATCCGCCAAACTTCGCGTGCGTTGATGGGGTCCCAAGCGAGAATGTAGCTCTCGACGTTGCCGCGCGGCGGCGCGCCGGGCTGATTGAAGAGGGCGGCACCGCCGAAGAAATCCGTTCCGGTGTTCGTACCTTGCAAATTGAGCTTGAACTCCTTCGGACTTGCATACGCCGCATTTGACACCTGCACGGGAATGTAGACGTATCCCGTGTGCGGGTGATAGGCCATCGGATGCCAGTTGTGCATGCCGAGCGCGCCCGGCGAGACGATAACCGGCTTGCCGGTCTTGTCGTAACGGGCTTCCGGTACCTCGACCGGTCGTCCCGTTGCGAGATCAACGTGCGTCGCCCAGGTCAGCGGCGCAAACTTCTCGGCCGACAGCAGCTTTCCCGTCTTCGCGTCGAGCACATAGAAGAAGCCGTTCTTCGGCGCCTGCATGACCACACGGCGCTTGCCCTCCGGATAATTCAGGTCCGCGATGATGATCGGTTGCGTGGCGGTGTAGTCCCAGGTTTCGCCGGGCGTCGTCTGGTAATGCCACTTATACGTGCCCGTATTGGGATCGAGCGCGACGATCGACGCCAGGAACAGATTGTCGCCGCCGCCCGGCGAGCGGATCGCTTGATTCCAAGGGTTGCCGTTGCCGGTGCCGATGTAGAGCGTGTCGAGTTCCGGATCGTAGGCCATGCCGTCCCACACCGTGCCGCCGCCGCCGATCTTCCAATAGAAATCGCCCTTCCAGGTTTTGGCTGCTTCTGCAAGCTCCGGCTGCTCGTAGGGCTTGGAAGGATCGCCGGGCACCGTCCACCAGCGCCACACCTGCCTGCCCGTTTCAGCGTCGTATGCGGTGACATAGCCGCGGACGCGGTATTCAGCGCCGCCGTTCCCGATGATGACTTTGTCTTTGACGATGCGAGGTACGCCGGTGATGGTGTAGGGGAGCGACGTGTCCGTCGTCTGAACCGACCAAATCTCCTTGCCGGTTTTTCCGTCCAGCGCAATCAACCGTCCGTCGAGCGCGCCTAGATAAATCTTCCCCTTCCAGACGGCCACGCCGCGGTTCACGACGTCGCAACAGGCATGAGCGGCTTTTTCCTTGGCCACGCCTGGATCGTATTCCCACAGTTTCTCGCCGGTTCGAATGTCGAATGCCTTGACCATGCTCCACGCGGTCGTCACGTACAGCACGCCATCGACGACGACGGGCGTGGCTTCCTGGCCGCGTTCGGTATCCATGTCGGCATACCAGGCCAAGCCGAGCTCACTGACGTTCTTGTCGTTGATCTGATCGAGCGGGCTGTAGCGTTGTTCGTGGTAGCCGCGCCCTGCTGACAGCCAGGAACCGGGTTCGTTTGCGATGAGCCTTTCGGCGTCGACCGCTGCGGACCCGGTCGGATACTCACGAACAGCGGGCTCGCCTTGGGTTTTGCCGGTTTGATTGCTGCAGCCCACGAGCATGGCTGCCACTGCGAGCGACATGAAGTATCGGCGCATGGATTTCCCCCCTGATAGGGTGGAGGGTAGCGCACTTGCGAGTGCCGGGCTCGGGGCTCGGGGCGTGGGGCACGGGTAAGAAAAGTTAAGGCACACAGGGCGGCGCGTGCGTGAACGCGGGGCGCTGGGTGCTGGGCTCTGGTCAGAAAGGCGCGCGCAATGTGCAGCTGATACCGTTCCCTGAAAGCGGTGCCTGGCCCGGGCGGGTGAGAGGAGGAATCAAGAAAGAAGAGCGCGCAATTGCGCGCTCAATCTACAGCCTACAGTCTACAGTCTGAATTTATTGTTTCTTTCCCGTGAACTTGCCTTCGCCCATCCCGCCGAAGGACACCGTGCCATCCATAGAATCGCCTTTCACGGTGGCGGTGTACGTCACTTCCATTTCATTGCCTTGAATGGACAGCTTGTAGCTGAACGCGAGGGCATCGCCCTTGATCGTGCCGGTGACGGGCATGTCGCCGCGTTGCGTCTTCATCGTGCCGCTCACTTGCTCTCCGTTCTGCGTCAGCACGACCGTCGATTCGCGCGTACCGCGCGGCGATTCCACAGAGAGCGTCCACGTGCCGCCCACATCCCCCGCATAGGCGGCAAGTGCTGCGCTCAGCGCACAGATTCCGACCCACACTCTCGCTCGAATGGATTTCATAAGGTTCCCCTTGCCTCGTTGTGTTTCCAACAGCCAGCGCACTTCGCGCCGTGCGCAGAGCGTAGTGGGTTTCTATCGCGGTTCCAGAGTCCTTGCGAGGTTCACGCAAGAATTAACGATTCTTTTTCGGCGCGGCGGCTCAGGTGAGAGAACTGTAAACCGGTTGTAACGAATCGTTTCGACGAGGCAGGATGTCCACGACTGTGAAACCCGTATTCGCTCATGCGCGCGAGGACTGCCTCGGACCGCTATCGAACAGCGTAAGCTCCCACCGATCGCCGAGGGTGTCGTGCCTCAATATATAAGTGCCGGCATCGTCGCCGAGAACCTTGAAGTAGCGGTGTTCGGGCGCGAGCCAACGGTCGACGATCTCGAGTATGTGAATCGGACGCTCGCCCAACCAGAAGCGCAGCGGCTCTTGTTCGCCGCGATGGCCGGCGTAGCAGGCGACACGGATGTCGAACGACGGAATGCTCATGGCTTGTTAAGTGCTCGACGATCCAGGCTTGTTCCGATGACCGCTGGGCAGTCACTCAGTCGCTCGCCGCAGCATACTCCGTCGGCACGGCACTTAGCACTTCGAGTAATCCGGATTCGCGTACGAAATAACGCCCTCCTGCCGGGCTCAAATGCAGTTTGTCGCTATAGATGACCTCGCCCGACGCAAGCTGCTGCGAGCACAGGGTTTGTGTACACAGCGTTTCGAGCGAGTCGACAACCTCTAACCCGGACAACTCGGTCTGCACTTCGTGCACGAGGTTTCGGTACTCGGCTGTTCGAACGACGACATCCGCTCGTTTCAGTGTGGGCATGCACTGCGTGCCGGGCAACCTGAACGGGCGCAAGAAGCAGCTTGGCGCAGTTTCAAATTCCGGAAACTGCAACACGTAGATGACCTTGGAGGTCTTCTGCAAGGAAGCGACCAATTGCCGCACGCCGTACTTGAATGCTTCGGCGTGACCGGCGAAAACGCGGTCGCCTTCTTCGAGCGCTGCTCGTTCGGGATCGAGCAAATGCGCGCCGCCGCCGACCAGCAAGACGACGCTCGGTCGTTCCCTCTCCACGAACGCGGCGAACGTTTTCCAGGCATCGCTGCAACCTTCTTCGTCCGGCTCGTGTAGCTCGACGTTCAGGAGAGGTGGGCAGCCGCCACGCCCTAGCAGCGTCACTGAGAGATCTACACCGCCTTGCTCGACGATGGCGTCGTAAACAGCCTGTGCGCGCGAATCGCCGAGAATCACGACCTCGGATCGCGAGCTGCTCGTGCTCTTGCAATAGTTGAATGTCGATCGTTCCGCAAAGCGCTGCTCGCAAAGTTCGTTCGTTCTAGGCAGAGGCGTGAGCGAAGCGACGTCCACGTCGAGGCGTTCCGGTAATCCTCGCGCAACGAACACTGCAAGTCCCGCAACTCCGAGCACTGCCAGCGCGACGGCAACGGCCACTGCATCGTGTGCGCGTCGCCGGCCCCGTATCGGGCGCTCGAAGTATTTGAACGTCAGCCACGCGAGCACAACGGCAATTGCAACCGCAATCAGCCGCACGGGAAGGGCAGGCGGTGTTCCGGCGGAAAGGATCGTCGCGAACGACAACAACGGCCAATGCCAGAGATACAAGGGATAACTGATGAGTCCGATGAGGACGAGCCATCCGCAAGCGAGGATCCGACGCTGTAGCCATGCATCGGGACGGGCTGCGATGACGCACGCGGCACCGAGCGTCGGCATGAGTGCCGCCCAACCAGGGAACGGTGTGTTGCTGTCGAGAAGAAGGACCGACAGCGCAATGAGTACGATGCCGAGGCCGGCGAGCATCGAATGCCAATGCGGCGAAACTCGGGACGGGATGATGCCATCGTTGCTCGTGCGCGATCGCGAGTGTTGCACGATTGCGAGCAAGCAACCGCAACCGAGCTCCCAGAATCGCGAGAACGGCAGATAGAAGTTCGCCACACCGCTTCTCGGTTCGATGACGAGGCTGGCGGCGAACGAGCCGAGCGTAAGCACGAGGACATACGGAACGATGCGGTGGGGCTGCAGCTTCCATAGCCACAAGAGCAGCATCGGCCATATCAAATAGAACTGCTCCTCGATGCCGAGCGACCACAGGTGCAACAGCGGCTTCAGCTCCGAAGCACGATCGAAATAGCCGGCTTCCTGCCACAGCGTGAAATTGGATAGGAAGACAGATGCCGACGCGATGTGCTTGCCGAGCTCCTGAAGCTCGCCGGGCAGTAATGCAATCGCGCCGAACGTGAGACAGGCCGCGAGCACGAGCACGAGCGCAGGAAAGATGCGGCGGATGCGTCGGGCGTAAAATTGGGAGAACGTGAACGTCGAGCGTTCGAGGTTGCGCAACAGGATGCTCGAGATCAAATATCCCGAGACGACGAAGAACACGTCAACGCCGACGTAGCCGCCCGGGAAGTAGGTCGGAAATGCATGGAAGGCAATGACGGCGAGGATCGCGATACCCCGCAACCCGTCGACTTCCGCGCGGTAGTAATCGACATGCAAGACGTGCTCGGCTCGCAGCGATCCGGAATGCACTGCGCGGGCAGCGGCGATCATCTTAAGCCTCCACCGGTTCGCGGAAAAAGCGCTTCCCTGCCGCGATCGGTCGCGGCAAGAACACAGGTCGGGAATGACGGAGCGCTAGGGCGGAGAGATGTCCGACGCAGCGAAGGAGCTGCCTGGATCGAGCAGAGCTGTGCAGCTGGTGTTATGGACCATCGAGTTCGCAGCGGAGCGCGATTTCAAGCGCGTGCCGACCGCGAGCGGCAAGCGTCTGGAATAGCCGCCTTTGCGTCGTCGCCACGCAGCCGAACGAACGCTCGTCAAGCGATCGCACGAAGCGTCGAAAATGCCAAGAGGGACCATAGGACTCGAGCGCTGAATTCGTAGACAATCTACGAACGTTCAGTTGTCCGAGTTCCTGGCTTTAACTCGAAGGTTCGTTACGTGCACGATGAAATCCCGGATGTCCGCGAGGGACTGACACGCAAAGAGCGCATTGTGCTCAAGGTGCTGAGCGAGGTGCAAAATGAACGCGGTGACCACAATGTCCCTACAGCGCTCTTGTGGGGGCGCGTGTGCGAATACTTTTACATCGCCCCCGAGGAGCTGAGCGAAATGCTCGCGCGCCTGGGTGCGCGAGACCGAAGGTCCAGGCTGTAGGCTTTAGGCTGTAGGCTGTAGGCTGTAGCAGGAGCGCGCAGCGCGCCCAACTGCCGCTCCTCGGGGAGAGGCACGCCGAGCGAAGCGTGCGGGTGAGGGAAACGCGAATCCAGGAAAAACGGAAAGCGGCTTTCGTACTGCGAGCTGCCACCGAAGCCGCGCGCTCGTTCGCAGCTGGTGTGGGCGGGGATCGTCGCGCTGCGCGTGCTCCCGGCCAGCGCCCAGCGCCCGCTAACTGAGCAAGTCTCCCAACGTCCTCCGATACGCGCTCGCAATGCGCTCTCGCTGAACGTGCTGTCCTTCGCTCACGACCTTTCTTCCACCGCTCCACACAGCTTCGATTGCACGTGCGCCGGCAAAGATCCAACTGTCGAGCAGTGCATCGTCGGCTCGATGCGGCATGGTGGGATGGTCGTCCCGCAATGCGACGACATCGGCAATAGCGCCGGACGCGAGTCGACCGACGTCGCGATGCAAGACCTTCGCGCCGCTTTCGACCGCGCGTTGGAACAGCGTGCGGCCGGTCGACATGTCGTCGCTTCGAATGACATTGCGTTCAAAATGGCGTATGCGCTGTCCATATTCGAGCAAGCGCAGCTCTTCGGCGAAATCGATCAGCACATTCGAATCGGTGCCGATACCGAAATGGCCGCCTCGAGCGATGAGCTCTTTCGCGGGAAAGAGACCGTCGCCGAGATTCGCTTCCGTGATCGGACACAGGCCGACGACAGCGCCGCTCGCAACGATCCTCGAGAGCTCTTGCTCGGTGACGTGTGTGGCATGCACGAGGCACCAGTGCTCGTCGACATCGAACCGATCCAACAGCCATTCGACCGGTCGCGCGCCGGCCCACTGCTGCCATTGCTCGACCTCCGCGATCTGTTCGGCAATGTGCATGTGAAACGGCAAAGCCGGTTCGATCCGACGAAGCGCTGCAAGCTCAGCGGGCTTCACCGCACGGACGCTGTGAGCGGCAATGCCGATCTGCGAGTGCGGCACATTCGCAAGCGCCAGGCGACTGCCTTCCAACAGTCGAGCGTAGGAATCGAGCGTGTTGACGAATCGGCGTTGAGTCGGAAGCGGCGGCTGACCGCCTATGCCGCCATGCGCATAGAACACGGGAAGCAAAGTGAGGCCGATGCCGGTTTCGCTGGCAGCCGCTGCAATACGAACAGCCTGCTCGGCGATGTTCGAATAGTGCGAGCCATCCGCCGAATGATGAACGTAATGGAACTCGCCGACGCGCGTGATGCCGGCTTCGAGCATCTCGACATAGGCCTGTGCCGCGACTGCTTCGAGCTGCTCCGGCGTGAGCTTTGCGACGAGCGCATACATGGCCTCGCGCCATGACCAAAAGCTGTCCGCACCGCGACTGTGTTCCGTGAGCCCGGCGAGTGCGCGCTGGAACGCATGACTGTGCACATTGACGGCACCCGGCAGTCCGATTGCGTAGCGTTCGTCGCCTGGTTTCGCCGGCACTCCGGATTCGACTGTGATGATTCGACCGGCTCGAATACCGATGCGAACGCTCGTCGACCAGCCGCTAGGCAACAACGCAGTTGCAAACCACAGCGAGCATTCGGCGTCCGACTGTGTATACATGCGGCGACTCCGGTGGACAGTGCCCGGTGTCGAGATTATATGAACGGCTGGTTCGCGGCCTTCGATTCGAGCAGCGGAGCAGCGGCGCATGCGCGTGAGCATTCATCCCGGTCGTATGACTCTGCCGGATTGGCAGCGCATCTACGCGGGAGCGCCGATCGAGCTCGACGAGCGCAGCCTTGCGGCCGTCGAGGCGAGCGCAGCGGCCGTGCGCAAGATCGTCGAACGCGGCGAACCGGTGTATGGAATCAACACCGGTTTCGGCAAGCTCGCTTCCATTCGTGTCCCCGACGATGAGCTGAATCGCCTGCAGCGGAATCTCGTGTTGTCGCATTCGGCGGGCGTCGGAGAGCCGACGCCGCCGGCCATCGTGCGGCTGATGATGGCGCTGAAGCTCGCAAATCTTGCGCAAGGCGTATCCGGCGTGCGAGCTCAGTGCCTCGAGCTGCTCGAGCGCATGATCGCGGCGAATCTCATTCCTGTCGTCCCCTGCCAAGGATCGGTCGGTGCATCGGGCGATCTGGCACCGCTTGCACATCTCACGGCGGCGATGTTGGGAGTCGGCGAGATCCTCGTCGAGGGTCGTGCAGTTAGGGCTAGCGATGCGCTCGCACACGCAGGATTGCGGCCGATCGAGCTCGGACCGAAAGAAGGGCTCGCATTCCTCAACGGCACGCAGTTCTCCACCGCTTGGGCGCTCGCGGGGCTGTTCGAAGCGCATCGAGTTTTCCAAACAGCGCTGATCGCAGGAGCGTTGTCGAACGAAGCCGCGAAGGGATCCGACACGCCGTTCGATGCGCGCATCAACGATATGCGTCGGCATCCCGGCCAAATAGAAGTGGCCGCCACTCTGCGCGCACTGATGCAGGACTCGCAGATCCGCGCCTCGCACCTGGTCAACGACGTGCGCGTACAGGATCCGTACTGTCTGCGCTGTCAGCCGCAAGTGATGGGTGCGGTGCTCGGCCTGCTGCGGTATGCGGCGCAAACTCTCGAGATCGAAGCGAACGCAGTTTCCGACAACCCGCTCGTGTTCCCCGACGGCAGCGCTCTGTCCGGCGGAAATTTTCATGCAGAGCCGGTTGCATTCGCGGCAGATGCGCTCGCGCTGGCGATTTGCGAGATCGGCTCGCTGTCGGAGCGACGCATCTCATTGCTCGTCGATCCGGTGCTTTCCGGGCTGCCTGCGTTCCTCGCGCCCGAACCGGGCCTGAATTCCGGATTCATGATCCCGCAAGTCACGGCGGCGGCGCTGGCAGCGGAGAACAAACAGCGTGCCCATCCGGCGAGCATTGATTCCATTCCGACCTCCGCAAACCAGGAGGACCATGTCTCGATGTCCGCGCACGCCGCACGTCGCGTCGTCGAGATGGTGGAGAACGCCGATGCCATTGTTGCGATCGAGCTGCTCGCAGCCGCGCAAGGTTGCGAGTTCCACGAGCCGCTGAAGTCGAGCCGAGCGTTGGAGTCCGTTCGCGCCCTCATTCGAGAGCACGTCGGATTCTTGGATGAAGATCGTTACATTCATCCGGATCTACGTGCCGCAACGAAGCTCGTGCGCGCCGGACGCATCATCGAAGCCGTCGACGGCATTGCGTTTCCGTCACTGGCGGATGCAGCGCGCGAATGAATACATCGACGGCAGAGTGGTTGACGGTGGAACGCGGGCAGGCACCACTCGTCGTCAGTATCCCGCATGCAGGGACGCAGCTTGCGCATGTCGAACCTGCACTGCGTTCGGTGTGGCTCGGGCGCATGGATGCGGACTGGTGGGTGGATCGTCTGTACGACTTCGCGCGCGAGCTCGACGCCACTGTGATCAAGACGGCGATCAGCCGCACCGTCATCGACGTGAATCGCGACCCGCAATCGATCAGCTTGTACCCGGGCATGGCAACGACCGAGCTCGTGCCGACGACGACATTCGACGGTGTGCCTCTGTACGCCGAGCGAACGCCCGACGAAGCCGAGCGAGACCTGCGCCGCAAGCGCTATTTCGAGCCTTACCATGCCGCGCTCGCTGACGAGCTTGCGCGTTTGCAGCGCAGGCACGGGACTGTCGTGCTGTACGATGCGCATTCGATTCGTTCGCGCGTGCCGCGGCTGTTCGATGGCGAGCTGCCGATGTTCAATATTGGCACGTACGACGGGCGCAGTTGTGCGGAGGAGTTGACTTCGGCAGTGGTCGCTCGTTGCGCGGAATACTCGTCGAGTTACGTCGTCAACGGCCGTTTCAAGGGCGGCTGGATCACCCGCCATTACGGACAGCCCGAAAGCGGTGTGCACGCGATTCAAATGGAGCTCGCGTGCCGCGCTTACATGGACGAGCCCGAAGTGATCGATGAGCAGACGTGGCCGCCGCCATATTCGGAGCCGCGAGCGCGGGCGGTCCGCCGCGTGCTTCGAAATGTTCTGGAGCGATGTCTTGCGTTTGCGAAAACGCGGGGGGAGTAGAGCGCCATGAACCGTTCAGATCCGAGTCGTGTGGTCCGCGCACCTCGCGGGCCGAAGCTCAATGCGCAGCATTGGGTCTGCGAAGCGCCGCTTCGCATGTTGATGAACAATCTCGATCCGGAAGTTGCGGAGAGGCCGCAAGAGCTGGTCGTCTACGGCGGCATCGGCCGCGCCGCCCGCAACTGGGAGCAATTCGACATCATCGTCGCAACGCTCGAGCGGCTACGAATCGACCAAACGCTGCTCATTCAATCCGGCAAAGCGGTTGGCGTGTTCGAAACGCACGAGGATGCGCCGCGCGTGTTGATCGCCAATTCCAATCTCGTGCCGCACTGGGCGACGTGGGAACACTTCAACGCGCTCGATCGCGCAGGCCTCATGATGTTCGGTCAGATGACGGCCGGCAGTTGGATCTACATCGGCAGCCAAGGGATCGTCCAGGGCACGTACGAAACCTTCGCCGAAATGGGTCGGCAACATTACGGTGGGTCGCTCCGCGGCCGGTGGATTCTCACGGCGGGGCTCGGCGGGATGGGCGGTGCGCAGCCGCTCGCTGCCGTTATGGCTGGCGCTTCCTGTCTTGCCGTCGAGTGCGATCCGGCTCGCATCGAGATGCGACTTCGCACGGGTTATCTGGATAAGTCCACGCGTTCGATCGACGAAGCGCTCGCAATCGTCGAGCAGTCCACGCAGGAAGATCGGCCGACATCGGTCGGTTTGCTCGGCAATGCAGCAGAGGTGCTACCGGA
>DATCLP010000098.1:0-2347 GCA_036563855.1 Steroidobacteraceae bacterium
CCTGGATTCCTTGGGTCAGGAGCGGCGCGGTGACCATGAAGATGATCAACAAGACGAGCATGACGTCGATGTAAGGCACGACGTTCATTTCGGCGACGAGCCGTCGCCCCTTGCGGCTATTCGGAGTCATGCGTGCACTCCTGGCGCCGCAGCGGCGCCTTTCGCCGCCTGTGTCCCATGGCGCGAGAGGATCGAGGAGAACTCTTCGACGAAGGTGTCGTAACGCACTTCGATGCGGTTCACCTGGTCGGCGTAACGGTTATAGGCGATCACGGCGGGAATGGCGGCGAACAGGCCCATGGCGGTCGCGATCAGGGCCTCGCTGATGTGCGGAGCGACGACCTGAAGCGTCGCCTGCTGCATGTCGCCCAAACCGTAGAAGGCATTCATGATGCCCCACACCGTTCCGAACAGGCCGACGTAAGGGCTCGTCGAGCCGATCGTCGCAAGCATCGACAAGCCATGCTCCAGACGGTCGGTTTCGCGCAGCAATGCGACGCGCATGCCTCGACGCGAGCCCTCGATCAGTTGGCTGGCCACGGCGCCATGCTGACGCAGCCGCGTGAACTCGCGAAAGCCGGACTCGAAGATCGCTTCCATGCCACGCGTGATGCGTCGGCTCTGATCGATAGCGCGAAACATCGACGACAGGTCCCCGCCCGACCAAAACACTTCCTCGAACCGGTCGGCATCGATGCGAGCCCGTTTCAGCTCCGCGCGCTTGCGCAGCATGATCGCCCACGACACGATCGAGGCCACCAGCAGCAGCGCCATCACGAGCTGCACGACCGGACTGGCGTTCAACACCAGATCGATCGGCGACAATTGATCGGACATTACGAGATTCCTCCACTCATCCGCTGCAAGAGAAGCTCAGGCAGACCGCGTGGCTTGAGCTTGGCCGCATCCAGGCAGGCGATACGCACGAGCCCTTCGACGAGCAACTCACCGGTTCCGTTCCGCAGGACGTGCTGACGGAACGTCATGCTCGCCCGGCTACGCTCTTCGACCGTGCAGGTAACTTGCAAGCTGTCGCCATAACGCGCCGGCTTGCGAAAGCTCACGTCGGCATGCACGACGACGAACATCAAACCTTGCTCGGCCTTGAGCACCTCCTGCTCGATGCCCAGCGAGCGTAGCCACTCCGTGCGTGCCCGCTCCATGAACTTCAAGTAATTCGCGTAGTAGACGATACCGCCCGAGTCGGTGTCCTCGTGGTACACGCGAACGGGGTGAACGAAAGAGCTCACGCGGCGTGCTCCGACTGGAATTCAAAGCTCGCCGAACTTCTCGAAGCCATTCTCGAGTTCAAAACAACTCTCCGGTCGCCGGCCGTTCCGGCGCTTTCAATCCGAAATGTTGGTAGGCGAGCCGCGTTGCCATGCGGCCGCGCGCGGTGCGCATGAGAAATCCCTGCTGGATCAAATAGGGTTCGATGACATCTTCGATCGTGCCACGCTCTTCCCCGAGCGCCGCGGACAGACTCTCCACACCGACTGGACCGCCGTCGAACTTCTCGATGATGGTGAGCAGGAGCTTGCGATCCATGACGTCGAAGCCATGGCGATCGACATCCAATAGATCGAGCGCCGCCTGGGCAACTTCGTCCGTGATTCGACCACCTGCTTTGACTTCCGCGTAATCGCGGACGCGGCGAAGCAATCGGTTGGCGATGCGGGGCGTTCCTCGCGAACGCTGCGCGATGCGTGCGGCGCCGCCAGGATCCGTCGGAACGCCCAGTATTGCGGCCGAACGCATCACGATGGCTTCGAGATCTTTCAGATCGTAGAACTCGAGGCGCTGCACGATGCCGAAGCGGTCGCGGAGCGGCGAGGTGAGCAAGCCCGCACGCGTCGTGGCGCCAACCAGCGTGAACGGCGGCAAGTCGAGCTTGATCGATCGTGCGCCTGGTCCCTCCCCGATCATGATGTCGAGCTGAAAATCTTCCATCGCAGGATAGAGAATCTCCTCGACGACCGGGCTCAAGCGATGGATCTCGTCGACGAACAGCACGTCGTTCGGCTGCAGATTCGTCAGCAATGCCGCCAGATCTCCTGGACGCTCGATGACCGGTCCCGAGGTTTGTTTGATGTTCACGTTCAGCTCGTTCGCGATGATGTTGGCGAGCGTCGTCTTGCCCAATCCCGGCGGGCCGAAGATCAGCACGTGATCGAGCGCATCGCGCCGTTTGCGCGCCGCTTCGATGAAGATCTCCATCTGCGATTTGACGGCCGACTGACCGACGTAATCGGCAAGCCGCTTAGGGCGCACGGCGCGATCGAACGCCTCTTCATCGGCTTGCGCGGCTGCAGTGACGATACGATCGTGTTCGATGGACATGGTTGAG
>DATCLP010000099.1:0-5996 GCA_036563855.1 Steroidobacteraceae bacterium
GCGGTAGTGCGCGCGCGAAGTCGCTACTGGTTGCCAGGCCCGTGGCCGTCAATTCATCGCGGCCCAGCGCGATGACCGGCGAGCCTGGCGTCGTCACGCCGCGGATGCTGCTGCCCGTAACGATGACTTCTTCCAACGTACTCGAAGAGGCACGCTCCTGTGCCAGAGCCGGCGTCGTCAATGATGCCAGTGCAAGTGCGCTCAACCCGAAACGAATTCGCATATGACCCCCTTTCTGGCTCGACTGCCGTGGCGATTTTCTTGTTGTCCTGCCAATCTAGGAATTGACGACAGGATTGTCAACAATTCGGTAGACAGGCCGCATAGGCCGGAAGACGCGGTGCGCCGGGCCTTGCCGAGAACGATCCGCGCTCGGGTGGAAGATCCGCTGTTCGTGACCATCTCGGGCGGCTATGATCAGCAGTCGGCAAGCCCGATCGGCCGGCTGTTCGCCTTGAGCTTGCGCAAGACTTGGTGATATCGGTGCGCCGCCCAGGTGGCTCGGCTCGGCAGGAGCGAGCTCCGGGCGGCGGCACCGCCGAAGGACTAGAAGCAGGGGGACGTATGAAGCGATACACGATCGCCGCATTGGCGCTGCTCGCCGCAAGCGCGCCGCTCGAAGCGCAACAAACTGCGCCGGCGAATGCGCGACCCACGAACATTCTGGCGGAGCCGCCCGATGCGCCGCCGCCGAAGAACAATCCTCCGGGACCTTATGCGGTGACCATAGAAGCGAATCCCGGTCTGCCGACGCATACGATCTATCGGCCCACGGACCTCACGCCGTTCAAGGGCGACTCGACGTTGCCGATCGTGAGCTGGGGTAACGGTGCGTGCGCGAATGCCGGCAGGCTGTTCGAAGTGTTCCTCACGCAAGTGGCCTCGCACGGCTACTTCGTCATCTCGATCGGACCGAAGGATGCGCCGTTGCCGGCGTTCGCGTCGAACCGCGACCGTGGGGAGTCCGGCGAGCGGCGCGAACCGTTACCGGCGAGCAAGGATCACCAACTCATCGATGCCATCGATTGGGCCTTGAAAGAAAACGAGCGGAAGGAGAGCCCGTACTACCAGCGGCTCGATTCCGAGCGGATTGCAGTGATGGGTCAGTCCTGCGGCGGACTGCAGACGATCGCCGTGTCGAGCGATCCGCGGATCAAGACGAGCGTGCTCTGGAACAGCGGCACGTTTCCATCGGGTGCCGATTCGCTTGCGACGCGCTTGAGCTCCGCGAAGAAGGAGGATCTCGCCAAGCTCCACGCGCCGATCGCCTACTTCATCGGCGGACCGACCGATATCGCCTATCCGCAAGCTGAAGATGATTTTAAGAAGATCAATCAAGTACCGGTTTTTAAAGGAAATATAAACGTCGGACACGGCGGTACATTCCGGCATCCTGGCGCCGGCTGGTTCGGCGAAGTCGGCGTGGCCTGGCTCGATTGGCAGCTGAAGGGCGACGCGAAGGCGGCGAAGTATTTCGTCGGCAAGGACTGCACGCTGTGCACGAATCCTCTGTGGCACGTCGAGAAGAAGGGCATCGACTAACCCGCTCGAGGAGGACAGGACGATGGTCGGCCGACGAACCTCGACGTTCGCGTTGGCATTGCTGCTCGCGTTCTCGTGGGCGCATGGACGGGCGAACACGTGCGACACGGCATGTTTGCGCTCGCACCTCGATGCATATATGAGCGCGCTGCCGACGCGCGATCCGGCATTGCTCAAACTGGCGCGCGATGTGCGGTTCACGGAGAACGGCACGTCGTTGAGCGTCGGTTCCGGACTGTGGCGAACCGCGTCCGGCTTGGGCGGCTACCGGCATTTCATGGTCGATCCCGTCTCGCAGCAAGCGATGTTCATCGGAATCGTTCACGAAGGCGGCGAGTCCGCGATTGCGACGATTCGCCTCAAGATCGCGGACGACGCTATTCGAGAGATCGAGCACGTCGTTGCGCGCAAGGGCAGCCACGCGCTGTTTGCGCCGCAAGCGTTCGTGAAGCCGCATCCTTCGCTCACGACCCCAGTTGCACAGCGTCTTTCGCGCGAACGACTGATCGAAATCGCGAACAGCTATTTCGAAGGTATCGAGCAACACGACAGCAAGATCATTCATGCGAGCGAGTCGTGCCAGCGCATCGAGAACGGCGTGCAAACGACCAATCAGTCTGGGCGCAGGTCGCGCAATTGTGCGCACAGCGCGGATCTGCTGACCCACATCAAAGCAGTGCGCGATCGTCGTTTCCCCATCGTCGATGTCGATCACGGCATCGTTGTCGCGACTGTCCTGTTCGATATTCCCGAAGGAACGCCGGAGTCGGTGGCATTTGCAGGCGGCGCGCAAGCGACGGCGCGCACGCGCGAGCTGAGAACGTTGCTGCTCACCGAGTGGTTCAAGATCGACGACGGCAAGACGCAGCACATCGAGGCAATCATGCACAACTTGCCGCACGGCGCGTCGTCCGGTTGGGAACCGTGACTGCTGACGGCGAGGGCTGGAGGATGCGTCTCGCTTTGCTCTTGATTGCATTTGCGGTTGCACCGGTTTGGGTCGAGGCTGCGGCGGTCGAGGAAATCTCGGGCACATTCGACGACGGCACGCATTGGCTTGCTCGCAAGCCGGAAAACTGGAACGGCACGCTGCTACTCGATCTCGACGGTGCTGGATTCCTCGCGCGTTCTGAAGGAAGTGCATCGCAAGCAAAGCCGGTGCGCCGACCGAACCCGTTCGACGATTGGCTGTTCGAGCAGGGTTATGCGCTCGGCGGTACGACCCGCGAACCGGTGGGATACGACTTTCCAAAGGCGGTCGATCATCTGTTGGAAGTTCGTCGCTTGTTCGCCGAGAAATGGGGCGTGCCGAAACGCACGATCGCAAGCGGCGGGTCGCGGGGAGCCTTCGTCGTTCGGCTGAGCCTCGAGCTGTATCCCGGCATTTTCGACGGCGGCATCATGTACGCGGGCGGCGGCGCGGGTGAGATTGCAGTCCTCAACAACAAGCTGCACGCGCTGTTCGTGCTCAAGACACTGGTCGATCCCGATTCGCCGCTGACGATCGTCGATGTCGTCGACGTCGAGAAGGAAATGCGGGCACTGAACGAGCTGCTCGCGAAGGCAACCGCGACGCCGCAAGGGCGTGCTCGTCTAGCGCTTGCCGCAGCAGTTCAACAATTCGCATTGTGGGTGTCGCGCGGTAAGCCGAAACCGAACCCGACCGATTACGAAGCGCAACTCGATCAGATCGCGGAGAACTTCGTGTTCGCGATGGCGATTCCGGTGCGTGCCGGCGTCGAGCGAGTCGCTGGCGGTAACGTCTCTTGGAACACGGACGCCGATTATGCGCAGCTCCTTCGGCGCTCAGGCCGAACCGCCATGGTCGAGGCGCTATATCGCAAGGCCGGGCTCAGCCTGGAGCAGGACTTGCGCACGCTCGCGACAGCGCCGCGCATTCGCGCCAATCCGGGTGCGGTTCGTCGCGCCGAGGGCATGCTGACGTATACCGGCCGGATCGAGGATCCGCTCGTGAACGTGGACAACGACGATCCTGTCGATCCTGCGTCCGACAAGCTCGCCTACATACGCACGTTGCAGCGCGCGGGTAGAGCCCATTTGTTTCAGTTGTTGTGGTCGGATTCGGCGGGTCATGGAGGTCCCACCCATCTCGACCGTGCTGTCGGATTCGCCTTGCTCATCCGCCGGTTGGAGACGGGCTCCTGGGGCGACACGTCACTTCCTGCCCTGCGGATGCTGGCGACCGAGATCAAGCGTGCGACGACCGTTGATTTGGGGGAGACGACGCTCTTCGATCCCGGCCAACTGCCTGAACCCGCGTCCGAGTGGGACGTCACTCATTGGGGCACATATCGCTGGGAATAGATTTGCCCCGTCCGGAAACTCCGTCGAGCAGGCGCCTTCCGCGGCCCGATGAAGGTACGACTCGAATTGCGCCTGGGCGAGGCTTAGACTGACCCGTGTCGTCCTTCTGGTGTCTGCTGCGGAGCGGACCATGACAGCCAAACACTTGCAGAGTGTCGGTCGCGGGTTTGCAGTCGCGCGAACCTGGCTTCTTTCCATTCTGACCGCGGCGGTTTGCTATGGAATCGGCGAGTCCGCATCCAGCCAGGAGGATGCATCCGGCCAGGAAGGGGAGGTCGTCAACGCCGTCTTCAAAGCGCGCCAAGTTGATTTCTTCTACCGCGCGTCCCGCAGTCGCCTGCCGTGTTACGAGATCGAAGGACGGGTCGCGACGATACTGCAGGCGATCGGCGTCAGGGACGACATGCAGATCGAAGTGCTCGGTTGCGACCGATTCATCGCACAAGACGATCCGTTCGACGACGCATTCCACGATGCATTCGGCAGGAGGGACCGCTTTGCCGATCCGACCGACCGATATCGCGGTCGACGCTCATCCCGCGAGGACGTCGCGCACGTTCGCATTCAGCTCATGGCTCCGGTGGCAGTGACGCCGCAAGTCATGAAAGAGATCGAACGAGACAAGTCGCGTCGCGAGCTTCTCGCTCGCGTCAAACGCGATCCGATGATTGCAATGAACGACCCGATCATCTTCCCTGCACAACGCCAGCAAGTCACGCTGTCGCGTCGCACGCTGAAGCTCGAAGCCAAGGATTGCGAATTGCTGGACCAGATGTCGCAAACTGTATTTCGCGAGCTCGGTGTGCGCGTCGTGCGCGGCGGCCTGAATTGCGATCTCGAATCGCGGATGCCGCCGCAAGTTACCGTCGAAGCGCTCCTGCCTCTCGGTGCCGCGCCTCCGCCGACACCGTAGCCGGGTTGACGGCTGACGATCGAGCCTTAAGCGACGCCGCGTCGCCATTCCATCTCGCCGCGCATCGTCGTTCTCTGGCGCGATTGCGATTTTCCCTGTCGCCCGTTGCGTGTCTTGTTCACGCACGAGTTCCTGTAGCCTACTGTTAGTAGCCTACGGGTTATACACTTGCGTATCGATTCCAACACAAAAAGGTCGAAAGACGCTTTGTGCGGGCGCACGCGCGCGGCGAAATCAGCAGGTACGCTGTGAGCAGGAGCACTCTTTGTATACAAGGATGGCGATGCACGGTACGCAACGTCGTGTTTTCGCTAGCAGTCTTGTTCGCGATCGGCACTGGATCGGCGTTCGCTGTCGACATCGATGGCCGCATATCGGCCGAAGAATGGCAGGGTGCGACGCACATCAGGGATTTTCGCAAGGTCCAGCCGTTCAACGGCGAGCCCGCCTCATTGGCTACGGAGAGCTGGATCCTGGCCACGCCGGATGGACTTGCGATTGCGTTCCGCAATGCGCATCCGGACTCGGTACCGCGGACGGAGCAGCGCGTGCAGCGCGATTTCGAGGATGAGGTCGACCGTATCAACGTGATGGTCGATTTCGATGGCGATAGCCAAACCGGCTACGTCTTCACGCTCAGCTCCACGAACGGCATTTACGACGCGGTACTCACGAACGAGTCGGTGTTCAATTCCGACTGGGACGGCAACTGGCGTCACGCCGTCGTCGGCGATGAATCCGGCTGGACCGCAGAAATGCTGATTCCATGGCACATCGCGCCGATGCGCAAAGCGGAGGGCGACACGCGCACTCTGCGCGTCTACCTCGACCGAGTCGTGGTCGCCACCGGGGAGCGCGTCGCGTGGCCGCAAGCAAGCACCGATCGGTCGCGGTTCCTTTCCGATTTCGCAGCGATCGATGTGACGAACTACGCGCAATCTCTGTTGGCGCTGACGCCCTACGTGTTGGCGTTGTACGACGATGCGAGATCCCGCGAACGAGCTGACGCCGGATTCGATGTGTTCTGGAAGATCACCGGTCAGATTCAACTGGCGGCGACCGTGAATCCGGATTTCGGCCACGTCGAAAGCGACGATCTGGTGATCAATTTCGATGCGACGGAAACGTTCTTCAGCGACAAGCGGCCTTTCTTCACCGAGAACCAAGGCATCTTCGAATTCACGACGCCGTCCGACTACAGCCAATTGCTCTACAC
>DATCLP010000100.1:0-4074 GCA_036563855.1 Steroidobacteraceae bacterium
GGCCGAACGCAGTTCGGCACGCCGTTCAGGCTGTAGACTGTAGGCTGTAGTAGCGCTGTCGCGCTTTGGGATGCCGGTGGTTTTTCTTAGACCGAATGCTCTAGCAGCACGCCCACGGTTCTGCGCTCCCCAGCAAATGGAACGATGCCAAAGCTGCCATGAAGTCGCACAGCAATGTTGTGCCTCACCTACAGCCTAAAGCCTAGAGCCTCGCAAGGGAGCGCGGCGTGACCTGGCTATGGACGCTGCTCGGCGCGTTCCTTTTCGGCGTGATCGGGCAGAACTTTGCGAGCGTGTTCATCGGCGCGGCGCTCGGTTGGTTGGCTGCGCAGCTTCTCTCTTTGGAGAAGCAGGTGTCTGCGCTGCGGGATTCGATCGCTCAGTTGCGTGCCGAGCTGGCAGCCCGCGCGAAACCTGAAACCACCGAGGTACCTCGCGAGCAGCCGGCTGCGGCAGCGCAGGCGATGGCTGAAACACCGCGACCAACGCCAACTTCGTCGGCTCCCCCGGTCGATCGCGTAGCAGCACAACCGGAGCCGCGACCGTCGCCCGCGCCAGTTCAGGTGACGTACACACCGACTTGGTTGGATCGCGCAGTCGTTGATGCGATCGCCTGGATCAAGGGCGGCAATCCGCTCGCGCGCATCGGCATCGTCGTATTGTTCTTCGGCGCGGCGTTTCTCGCGAAATACGCTGGCGGCCGGGTTCCGATCGAGCTGCGTTTCATCGCGATCGCTTGCGGTGCGCTCGCATTGTTGGTCGTGGGTTGGCGTTTGCGCGAAAAGCGGCCTGTGTACGCGGAAGTGCTCGAAGGCGGAGGCATCGCTGGGTTGTACTTGACCGTGTTTGCAGCCGCGAGCCACTTCCACCTCATCCCGCTCGGACTCGCTTTCGCGCTCATGGTCGGCATCGTGCTTGCTGCTGCGGCGCTCGCGCTCGCGCAGAACGCATTGTCGCTTGCAGTCATCGGCACGGCGGGCGGTTTCCTTGCGCCCGTTCTCGTTTCGACCGGCAGCGGCAATCACATCGCATTGTTTTCGTATTATGCGATTCTGAACGCGGGCATCTTCGCCATCGCGTGGTTCCGCACGTGGCGCGTGCTCAATGTGCTCGGATTCGTTTTCACGTTCGGGATCACCACTGCTTGGCGTGCCGCGAGCTACACGCCGGACCAGGTCGTAAGCGCCGATGCATTTTTGGTCCTGTTCTTTCTGATGTACGTCGGCGTGTCGATTCTCAACTCGTTGCGCCAGCCACCGAGCTTGAAGGATTACGTTTCCGGTTCGCTGGTGTTCGGGCTGCCGGTCGTCGCATTCACGCTCCATGCGACGCTGGTTGCGCGGTTCGAGTACGCGTTGGCGTGGAGCGCACTTGCAGCGGGCGCGTTCTATCTCGCGGTCGCGAATGCGCTCTATCGTTGCGGACAACCGAATCTGCGGTTGCTCAGCGAGGCGTTCGCAGCTTTGGGCGTGATCTTCGCGAGCCTGGCGATCCCACTCGCTTTCGATACGAGAACGACGGCGGCGATGTGGGCAGTCGAAGGCGCAGGGCTCGTGTGGCTCGGCGTGCGTCAGGATCGCAAGCTCGCGCGTGCGTTCGGTGTGTTCTTGCAACTTGCCGCCGGCGTCGGATTCCTCATCGGTCTGCCGCATCCCTCGGGTGCGGTCGCGTTCCTGAACACGGCGTTCATGGGTACTGCGATGCTCGCATTTTCGGGGTGGTTCACCGGCTACACGCTGTTTCGCAACCGCGAGCGCGCGGCGCCGTATGAGCGCGGCGCGAGCGAAGCGGCGGCGATTTGGGGAACGCTGTGGTGGATGTTCGGCGGCATCGGGGAGATAGATCGCGCGACGAGCACCTGGACGCTCGGAGCCGCTCTTATATATGTATCGGGTACCAGCATCGCCCTGACGCTTGCAGGTCTGCGCCTCACCTGGTCGATGTCGCAGCTGGTCGGCCTGTTCTTGCCGTTCGTCGCGGGTGCGCTTGGGGTGCTCGTTTCCGTCGGCATCGGTCATCCGTTCGGCGAAGGCGGGATTGTCGGCTGGCCTTTGCTGTTCGCATCGCTGTACTGGACGCTGCATCGTGCCGAGCGCGACTCGCTCGTACCGCGTACGCAAGTCGGGTTGCATGCAATTGCCGCGTGGGCGCTCGTCTTGATTGCAAGTTGGGAAGCCTATTGGCAGCTCGATCGACATGCAGCAGGCGTCTGGCCGGCGCTGGCGTGGGGAATCGTGCCGACGCTCGCGCTTGCAAGCTTGGGGAGGCGCATGCTCGCGCCGGCATGGCCGCTGGCCCGGCATGAAGAGTTGTATCGCGTCGTCGTTGCGACTCCGCTCGTTGTCATCGTCGCGCTGTGGATCGTGTTCGTCGATCTCACGAGCAACGGCGACCCCGTGTGGTTGCCGTATCTGCCGCTCCTCAATCCGCTCGATGTCGCGGTGGCGCTCGCCTTGGCCGCGGGCGCGTTGTGGTGGACGGCGTTGTCGGGGGCACAGCGCGCAAGGGTGTGGCCTGCCGATTCTCGTGCGCTGATCGCCATCGTGGCCGCCATCGTCTTCTTGTGGTTGAACGCCGCTCTGATCCGCTCGCTGCATCACAATTTCGGGGCACCGATCACTTGGCTCGGCATCGCGCGCTCGCAGCTCGTCCAAGCGTCGTTGTCGATTTTCTGGGCCGTGCTGGGTTTCGCTGCAATGACGATCGCAGCCCGCAAACGCTGGCGCTACGTTTGGATCGTCGGCTTAGCGCTCATGCTCGTCGTCGTCGCAAAGCTGTTCCTCGTCGATCTGTCGAACGTCGGCGCGCTCGGGCGCATCGTGTCGTTCCTTACGATCGGTGCACTCATCGTCGTGACGGGCTATCTCGCCCCCTTGCCGCCGCGGCCGGCGAACGACGATGACGCAACCGGTTCCGAAGAAGCCGTGAAGTCATGATGCAACGTTCGCTCATCTGTGCACTCGCGCTGCTTGGATGCACTCATTTCGCGGAGGCGGCGAATCCCGTGCGGCTCGACGACTATGCGCGCGGTGCGCAGATCGAGACGGCCGGAACGAATCCGATCGTGCAGCTTGCCCTGAGCGACGGCGTGTACCGCGGGATCGTGACCGACGACTTGAGCGATGTGCGCGTCTTCAATGCGGATGGCGTGCCCGTACCGCATGCACTGTGTCCGGCGACGAGCGAGCCTCCGACGATCGTGCATCAAGCATTGCCGGTCTATCGGTTGCAGGACGCGCCTGCGAGCACGAGGGATGGCACGCGCGTGGAAGTCCAGACGCCATCGGGTGCGCAAATCAGCGTCGAAGGGGCACCCGGTGCGACGCAAACTGGCGGTGCCGGTTACGTGATCGATGCGCGCGAGGTCGCCGACGAGTTACGCGCCCTGCAGTTCGCGTGGCGCAGCCCGGACGGCGCGTCGGAAGTGCGTGTTCGCGTTCAAGCAAGCGAAGATCTCGATCGCTGGCGCACGATCGTTGCGGAAAGCACGCTCGTGCAAGTCTCTGCTTCGGGCCAGCAGTTGCAACGCCAGCGCGTGGCGATTCCGCAGGCGCGCTATCAATACTTGCGGGTGGCACGCATTGACGGCGGTCCTGCGCTTCAGATCGACGGTGTGACCGCCGAGCGCGTCATCCCTCCACCGTTCATCGAGCCGACGTGGTTCGATGCACAGAGCGTGGGGGGCGAGTCGAATGCACTCGAGTTCGTGTCCGACCGCCGCGCGCCGATCGCATTCGCACGTTTGCAGTTCGCGCAACCGAACTTTTCGTGGCAAGTGGTCATCGAAACTCGTGCCGATCCGAAGGCACAGTGGGTCACGCGCTGGAGCGGCGAGGTCTACTCGATTGCGAATGGCAACGAGTATCGCGTCAGTCCTCCCGCGGAATTTCCGCCGACGACGGAGCGGCACTGGCGCATTCGGCTCGTCAAGGAGAGCTATAACCGAATCTGGTGGATGAGTTGAGAGAGGGCGGCGTGCCCTGCTGAAATTGAGTTGCTTAGGTTCAACTTTCAGCATTTGGAGTAGGCACGCCATGAGTGAGGATACGGTTGTTCGATTTCAGAAGCCAGGCG
>DATCLP010000101.1:0-8202 GCA_036563855.1 Steroidobacteraceae bacterium
AAACTCGCCCGTGAGCGCAAGCTCCATCGCAAGGTGGTATGAAATGCGGCGAGGTAATCGGAACAATCCGCCGCCCAGCGCAACGACGTTGTGTCTGACCTCAGGTAGCCCGAACTTCGCTGTGCGCGCCGCGACGATCAAATCGCAGGCGAGGCAAAGCTCGAAGCCACCGCCCACCGCATAACCTTCGACTGCTGCGATCAACGGTTTGCGAGGCGGTCGCGCGAAGATACCGAACCCGCCGCGCGGCGGACGCTCGCCTCGCGCTCCGCTTGCAGCCTCCTTCAAATCCGCACCTGCAGAGAACGTTCCGCCCGCGCCGGTGATGATGCCGATGAACAGTTCATCCTCGCGATCGAGCAAATCCATGGCTTCGTTCATCGCGAAAGAGCTCGCCGAGTCGAACGCATTCTTCGCCTCCGGCCGATTGATCGTTACCACGAGAATCGGACCGCGACGGTCGGTGAGGATACGGGGAGATGGATCGGGCATGGGTGGGCTCCGTTAAAGGGCTACGGGCCGCGGGCGACGGTAAGAAGGACACTCAATGCAGTTCTCATCAGGCCCACACTACAACAATCGCAGTCTTCGATCGGCCACATTGCTACTTTGACGTTTTGAGCTGCAAACCTTTTCTTGCCGTAGCCCGTCGCCCGTAACCTTTTCTCACAGCGCGAGCGCATACCCGCCATTCACCGGATACGTCTGCCCGGTGATCCATGAGCTCGCGTCGGATGCGAGGTACAAGACCATGTTCGCGACGTCCTCGGGCGTGCCTGGACGGCGGATGATGTACTTCTCCATCACCTTCTTGTATCGCTCGGGATCCGCCTTCAGTCGCGCCTCGATGTTCGGCGTCAGCGTCGCAGAGATCGAAACGCAGTTCGCCGTAATCATGTAGCGGCCGAGCGTGCGCGCGACCGCGCGCATGAAACCCGCCGCGCCGGCCTTTGCGCCTGCATAAATTTCGAGCCCGCTGTCGCCGATACGCGCGGCGTCCGAAATGATCGTGACGATGCGACCGCTCTTGCGCTCGATCATTCCGGGAATGCATGCGCTGGTGCAATTGATCACGCCGTAGAAATTCACGCCGATGAAGCTGTTCCAAGCGTCCGGCCGGGTTTCCCAGAAGGGTTTACGTGCATCCGGCGATGGATTCGCACCGGCGCTGCCTGCGTTGTTGACCAGAATGTCGATCTTGCCGAGCTCTGCATTCGCTCTCGCGACCATCGCTTTGACGGAGTCGAGATTCGTCACATCCGCCTGCACGGCGATTGCCCTGACGCCGAGTTGTTTCACTTCCTCCACGACGGCTTCCGCGCGCTCGAGCACGTAGTCGTTTACGACGATGCCGGCTGCATCGTGCTCCGCGAAGTGCAAAGCGATTTGGCGGCCGATTCCCTGCCCTGCGCCGGTGATCAACGCGACCTTCCCAGACAAGCTCAGAACATCTTTTCTCATACTTTTCGCTCTCGTCCGACCCAATACGGGTCGCGCAACACGCGCTTCAGCACTTTACCCATCGTATTGCGCGGCAGCTCGCCGACGAACTCGATCGACTTCGGCCGCTTGTAGGACGCAAGATGCTGTGCTGCGAACTCCATGAGATCGGCCGTCGTGACCGCGTGACCCGGCTTGAGCTCGCAAAATGCCTTGACTTGCTCGCCGAATTCCTCGTCGGGAATACCGATCACTGCCGCGTCGAGAATCGCTGGATGCTGCAACAGCACGCGCTCGATTTCGGCGGGATAGATGTTCACGCCGCCGGAAATGATCAGATCCTTCGCACGATCGGTAATGTAGAGATAGCCCTCTTCGTCGACGTATCCGACGTCGCCGACGCGAAAGAATCCGTTCTCGTCGAGTTGCTGCGAATCCAGCGCACCGCTGTTCAAGTAGCCTCCAAGCGTGACCGGCGTGCGAATCCACAACTCGCCGACCTGCCCGGGAGGAAGCTTGTTTCCTTCGGCATCGCGCACTTCGATGGAGACATGCTTATAGGGCAAGCCGCTCGAGCCGGGCTTGGCGCGCTGCATTTCCGGCGTCAGGCGCGTCACCATGCCGGTCTCGGTCGAGCCGTATCCTTCGCTCAGTACGCCTTCACCGAAGAAGTCGATCGCCCACTCTTTCAGCGAATATGGCACCGGCGCAGCGCCGACGCTCACCCGCTTGAGCGAGCAGACATCGTATTTCTCGAGCACATCGCGCGGCAGCGCAGCGATGCGTTTCAGCATCGTCGGCACCGAGCCCCAATCGGTCACGCGATGCTCGTCGATCAGCGCGAGCGTGGTTTCCGGATCGAAGCGTCGCAACAAGACGATCTTTCGGCCGCCGGCACGCGCCCCCCAAAGTTGTGCCGGACCAGACCCATGATGCATCGGCATCGTGATGAGCGTGACGCCGCTTTCGCCCGGCGATCTGCGCGACTGACGCACGTCACGCTGATATTCGGCGAGCTGCTCTTCGGTGAAATGCGGCGAACGGCGCCCCATCACCACGCCTTTCGGCAATCCCGTCGTGCCGGATGTGTAGACGATGAGCGGCGGGTCCTTCTCTGCGTAACGCGGTGTCGGATCGCCGGCGAGCAATGATGAGAAATCGACGAAGCCCGGCGCAGGCGCATCGATCGAAACCAGAATCTTCATCGGCAGCTCGGCAACCGCCGGCACAAGCAGCGCAGGCTCGGCGTCATCGCAGATCAAAGCGCACGCACCGCTATTCGTCAGCACATAACGCACTTCGGCGGGCGTGAGCCGCCAGTTCAAACCGAGCAGCGAGCATTTCAGCTTGCCCAGCGCGGCCGAAAGAATCGCCCACTCGATACGAATGTGCGTGCGCACGACGACTATGTCGCCGGCGACGATGCCTCGACCCGCCAACGCATTCGCGACGCGGTTGGCGCGATCGTTCCATTCGCGGTAAGTGATCGTGCGATCGCCTTCGACGATCGCGATCTCGTCGGGCTTCGTTTCGGCCCAATATTCGCAGCTTCCGTACGCTGCGGTCATGGCGCGAGACTGCGGCGCAAGCTGGCCAGCAGCTCGGCCTTGATCTTATCGAGGTCGATACCTTCGGGATCGAGCAGCCACTGTGACATCACGCCGCGAATCATCGCGAGAATCATCGTCGCCTGCGCCTTCGGGTCGATGTCCGCACGTACGGCGCCCTGCTTCAAGCAAATCTCGAGCCCATTGGCGAGCCCCTGCACGGATTCGCGATTCACTGCCGCGATTTCGGCGGCAAGATCGGGATGCGTCGGAGCAGCGCCGATCACCGCATTGAATGCGCGCAGCTCGAGCACACGACTGCGGCCGCTTTCGATGTAGAAGTCGATGGCGTTCAAGAAACCTTCGAGACCTTTGCGGCCGCGCGAGCCGCCGCGCGATCGCTGCACGTAATTCGCGACGATGTGATTGGCGATCGCTGCGACTAGTCGGTCCTTCGATCCGAAGTAATGAGCCGCGAGCCCGCGGCTATAGCCAGCCGCCTCGCCGCATTCGGCGAGCGTGAGGTAATCGATCCCGCGTTCGGCTACGATGCGAACTGCCGCATCGAGCATTCGTCTTTCGGCTTCCTCGCGCCGCTCGGCATGCGTGCGTCGCGGTCTCGGCACCTGCACGGGCACATTCGAGTCGTCCGCAATACGAGTCGGTTGATTGCGCGACATATTGTTTTCGGCTTGCTGAATCCCCGTTGACGACATTAGGATGTGTTTGTTTGTTCGTCAACAAACAAAACACAACTAATGTCAGACGCATCGCTTCCTTTGTTGAAGCCCGCCCTCTATGCGCGCGGAGAACGCGCGCCGGTTCTGCTGGGCGGGCGCTGCGAGTGCGGACATATTTTTTTCCCGATGCAAACGTTCGGCTGCGAACGCTGCGGGAGATTCGGCAAAGCCTTGCAGCCGATGCAACTGCGCGGTCATGGCCGACTACGTGCAGCGGCGACCGTCCATGTCCATGCCGATGAGAAACGTCCGACACCTTTTACGGTCGGCACGATTGAGCTCGACGATGGGCCGGTCATCCGCACGTTGTTGCTCAACGCCTCGCCCGATCACGCTGCGCCGGGCACCGAAGTCGAAGCCATGTTCGTCGAAGTCGAAACGAGCGACGGCGAGAAGGTATTGGATCTGCGCTTCCGTCCGGTGGTCTCGTGAGCAAGCTGCTTCGCGAACTGCGGCCGGTCTACGTCGTCGGTATCGGCTGGCATCGATATCAGAATCCATCGGAGACGAGTTACGTCACGCTCGGATTGACGGCGATTCGCGCTGCGCTTGCGGACGCGCACATCGAATGGCCGGTCGTCGAATCGACGTACATCGGCACAGCGTTGCTCGGCATGGCCGCAGGCCGCGCGATGCTCAAGCACCTGGGTGCTTCCGGCCGGCCGCTCGTTCACGTTGAAAATGCATCGGCTTCCGGTTCCGCTGCCTTTCGTCATGCCTGCATCGAAGTCGCCGCCGGCATCAGCGATGTCGTGCTCGCAGTCGGCTGCGACAAACGCAATCCCGTCGTGCGCGGCTTCACGCGTACGGGTATCGACAACCTGGCCGATGATGCCATCGTGCCGTTCACGCATTTCGCGCTGCTCACGAACGAGTACGCGACACGTCATCGAGTGAAACCCGAAGATATCGCGTTGGTCGCGGTCAAGAACCATGGCAATGGTGCGAAGAATCCGAATGCACAGCGCCAGAAGGCACGCACGCTGGAGGAAGTGCTCGCGGGCAAACCGATCGCCGGTACATTGACGGCATTGCAATGCTGTCCCGTCGGTGAGGGTGCCGCTGCAGTCATCGTCGCGTCCGCCGATGCGATCAAGCGTTACGGCATCGATGCTTCGCGCGCAATCCGCGTTGCAAGTTCGGCCGCAGCAAGCGAGCGGCCAGTATCGGCTTCGGATGCCGATGCGACGCTCACGCGCGAAACGATCCAACGGGCGCTGCACGAAGCGCAGATCACTGCGGACGATCTCGATGTGTTGGAGATCCACGATGCCTTCACGATCGAGGAGTTGCTCTATACGGAAGCCGCCGGTCTGTGTCCCGAAGGGGCTGCAGTCCACGCGCTGAAGGCGGGCGAGTTCGACATCGGCGGCCGCTGCGCCGTGAGCGCTTCCGGCGGCTTGATCGCAATGGGCCATCCGATCGGCCCGACGGGTATCGGTCAAATCGCCGAGATCACGCTGCAACTACGCCGTGAAGCCGGGCCGCGCCAACAACCGAATGCGCGCACGGGCCTCGCGCACATGGTCGGGCTCGGTTCGGTCTGTTACGCCCACGTATTGCAACGAGATTCCTGAGTCCGCTGGGGCACTGGGCTCTGGTCAGAACGCGCGCGCTTCTACCTTCAGCCTTCTACCTTCAGCCTTAAGCCTCAGTCAGCAGCCTAGCGCCATCGCGCTAGCGCGCGATGGCGATGATCCTCGTCTGCGTGAATTCCTCGAGCCCCTCCTGACCCAGCTCGCAACCGAATCCCGATTGCTTGGCGCCGCCGAAAGGTCCTTCCGGCGGAACCTCGAGATGCTTGTTCACCCACACGGTGCCGGATTGAATTTGCTGCGCGACTTCGAATGCGCGATCGGTGTTTGAAGACCACACCGAACCGCCGAGTCCGTATTCGGTGCTGTTCGCACGTGCAATCGCATCGTCCACGTCGGTGTACTTCAGCACCGGCAGCACAGGTCCGAACTGCTCTTCGCGTACGAGCCGCGCAGAATCTGGGATGTCGCGCACGATCGTCGGTTCGATGAAATAACCGTCGCGGTCGAGCGCCTTGCCCCCGGCGATCACTTTGCCGTTCTCGTGGGCGTCGCGAAGGAATCCCTGCACCTTCTCGAACTGAGCTTTGTTCTGCACGGGGCCCATCGTCACGCCTTCATCGAGCCCGTTGCCGAGCACGACCTTCGCGGCTTGCTTCGCAAGCTCCTCGCACATCTGGTCGTACTGCGATTCGTGCACATAGACGCGCTTGATCGCGATGCACACTTGACCGGAATTGTGCATTGCGCACTGGAAGATCTTCGGCGCGATCTCGGGGATGTTCGCATCCGGCAGCACGATCGCCGGATCGTTGCCGCCGAGCTCGAGCGTCACGCGCTTCAGAGTTGAAGCGGCGCTTTCCATCACGCGCTTGCCGGTTGCCGTCGAACCGGTGAACGTGATCTTTGCGACATCGGGATGTGACGTCAGCACGGCACCTAGATCGTTCTGATCGGCGATCACGTTGAGCACGCCGGGCGGCAGGATCGAGAGACAGAGCTCGCCGAACAACAAAGACGTCAGCGGCGTGGTCGGAGCCGGCTTCAGTACGACGGTATTACCCGCCAATAGCGCGGGCGGCACCTTGTTCATCGTCAGCGTCATCGGAAAGTTCCAAGCCGTGATTGCCGCGACGACGCCGAGCGGCGCTTGTTGGCGGACGACTTTTTCCCGCTCCGTTTCCTTGATCACTCTCGTCGGCAGATCGAGCTCCGCATAACGGCGGATCGAAGCGACTGCACCCTTCATTTCCCGTTGAGCCATGGCCAGCGGCTTGCCTTGCTCCTGGGTGAGTAGGTGCGCGAATTCGGCGCTGCGAGCCTCGACGGCATCGGCAATCTTCAGCAAGAACTGACGGCGCTCTGCAATCGGTTTGCGCGACCAGGCCGGGAAGGCCGCCTTCGCCGCGGCGATCGCTTCCTCGAGCTGAGCCTTGTCGGCGCGCGCACACGACACGAACACTTTGCCGGTCGCCGGGTTGACGACATCCAGACGTGCGGCGCCGGGAACGAGCTTGCCGTTGATGACGAGATCGAAACGCGACGAAGTGCTGTCGACAACAGTCGGTTGTGCGCTCATGGGTTCACCTGGGATCCGTGACTCAGGGACTCATGGGAGTTTGCCACGACGGGCACCGCCATGACATCGGCGTTTATTTAGTGCCGCGATGCGAAATACGTTGATCCAATGCCGTGAGCTTCCGCGCCGACGTCGTTGTCAATCGATCGCCCTCGGCTATAGTCGGCGTCGGCGATGCCGTCGCTTCAGGGGGGATCCGTGAGACCGCTGCAACCGAACCGCGCCAGCCGATGCGTGCGTACATTGCTGGTCGCTATTTCACTAGGAGCCATGATGACATCGACCGCGCATGCGCAGACCTTCACCCCGCGGCCGACGACCCCGCGCCTCGCCCCGCTCGGGCAGGAAGGCCGCACCGAAGCACAAAGAGCAATGCTCGCGAGCCGACCCGACTACAACATTTACAAGACGCTTGCGCATCACCCGGACCTCTATGCGCGCTGGAGCCCGCTCGGGCAGTTCTTGTTGAACGGCTCGAGCCTGCCGCCGCGCGACCGCGAGATCGTCATGCTGCGCATGGGCTGGCTGTGTCAGGCCGAATACGAGTGGGCGCAGCACGCGCGCATCGCGAAAGCGAGCGCCGGCATGACCGACGCCGAGATCCAACGGATTGCAGAAGGACCGAGTGCCTCCGGTTGGTCGGACTTCGAACGGGCGCTGCTCCGTATGGTCGACGAGCTTCGCTACGAAACGATGATCAGCGACGCGACTTGGAGAGCGTTGCAAACGAGGTACTCCAATCAACAAATCATGGAAGCGTTGTTCACGGCCGCTCAATACCAGCTCGTTTCGATGGCGCTGAATACGCTCGGCGTGCAGCTCGATCCCGAGCTCGAAGATCGCCTGCCGACCGATCTTCCGCTGCCGAAGCTCGCGTCTCGACCGACGAAACCACGACTCGATCAACCGCGCCTTCCGCCGCTGCGTTTGAGCGAAATGACGCCCGAGCAGCGCGAAATGGTCCAGCCTCAAGTTCGCAACGGCGTGTTGCCGAACCTCTACGCGACGATTGCACATCATCCGAAGCTGTACGGACCGCGCGTGCGTTTCGGCAGCTATTTGCAGCGCGAATCGCTCTTGCCGCCGAAAACGCGTGAGCTGCTGATCTTGCGCACTGCTCACCTCATCGATGCCGAGTACGAGTGGGCGCATCACGTCGAGCCCGCCAAGGCTGCAGGCTTGACCGATGCCGAGATCGCGCGGATCAAAGAAGGTCCGCGAGCGTCAGGCTGGAGCGAGGAGCATCGCGCGGTTCTCGAAGCAGCCGACGAGTTGCGACGCGAAGCATTCATCACGGATGCGACTTGGGCGACGCTGCAGAAGTACTACGACACGAAACAGCTCATCGAGATCGTCTACAC
>DATCLP010000102.1:0-3386 GCA_036563855.1 Steroidobacteraceae bacterium
CCGGTACCCACATCAATGATTCGCGTACCGCGCAAGAACGGCTGCACCGACAGACTGTCGAGCAAATGCTTGGTGATCTGCTGCGAGCGCTCGCGAATCGCCGTGAGATTCATGCGCTCGTTCCAAGCATCGAGCTCATCGAGCAAACGCATCATGCGTTCGCAATCGGCGTCGGAAATATCGAGACCGAGTTGCTTGGCGGCGGCTTGCAGCATGTTCCGCCCGGCGGGTGGACGGGATCAGCCGATCTTGACGACGGTCCGGCCGGTCACGGCCGACTTGAGATAGGCATCGAAGGCCTGCGGCAGCTCGTCGAATGCGATCGTCCGCGTGACGATCCGATCCAAATGCTTCGGCTTCAAATCGGTGGCGAGGCGCTGCCACACGGCTACTCGCAACTCGTGCGGAATCATGACCGAGTTGATGCCCAACAGATTCACGCCGCGCAGGATGAACGGGAACACCGTCGTCTTGAGATCGGGACTCGCCGCCATGCCCACGGAAGCGACGTTACCCATCGGGCTCGTCGTTCGCGTGAGCCAGGCGAGGATGTCGCCGCCCACGTTGTCGATGGCGCCTGCCCAGCGCGCCTCTTCGAGAGGTTTCGTTCCAAACGTCAACTCGTGTCGCAGCAAGATGCGCTTTGCGCCGATCGCGGTGAGATAAGCGGAGGAATCGGCTTTGCCCGTTAGCGCGACCACCTCATAGCCGCGCGAAGACAACATATCGATGGCGAGGCTGCCGACGCCGCCCGTCGCACCGGTCACGACGACCTCGCCGTTCGCGGGCTTCTGCCCGTTGTGCTCCATCCGATGGATCGCCAGCGCGGCGGTAAAGCCGGCGGTTCCGAGCGCCATCGCTTCGAACACATCCAGACCCGCCGGCAATGGAACCACGGCGTCACTCGGGACACGGGCGAACTCTGCATAACCGCCATCGAGCGTTTCGGAGAGTCCTGCGCCGATGGCGACGACCCGATCTCCGGGGCGATATGCGGGATCGGTCGAAGAATGGACTTCGCCGGCCAGATCGATCCCGCCGACGAGCGGATATTTGCGGAGGATCTTGCCGGCACCGGTGGCCGCCAGCGCGTCCTTGTAATTGATCGAGGAATAGCGCACCCGAACGACGACCTCGCCGGGCGTCAGGTCATCGAGCGACAGCGTTTCGAAGCGGGCGGCGATCTTGCCGCCCTCCTGGTGGATCCGGTACGCGCGAAAGGACGTCATGCGCGCGTCCTAGCGATCAATCGCACTTGCCGCGCTTGGCGATCTTGTCAGTCGTGCACAACCCGGGCTGCTGCGCGAAGAACTGTGCAATGGCCTCGAAATCCTGTTCGTCCACGCCGCCGATGATGCCCGCCATGACGGGGTTCTTGCGCTTGCCGCTCTTGTAGTCTTTCAGCGCCTGGACGATGTAGTCGGCGTTTTGTCCGGCCAGCTTCGGATATTCATCGGAAACGGTTTGCCCACCATCCACTCCGTGGCAGGCAACGCAGGTCTGCGTCGCCGGCGGGGGCGTTCCCACGACTTGGCCGCTGCGCTGTGTGGGCTCGCCGGCTAGGAATGCCGCGAGGTCCGCACGGGCCTCATCGGTCATCCCGCTCGCCTGAGAGAACATCGTGGGATGCGAGCGCTCGCCGGACGCATAGGCTTTGAGCGCATTCTCGATGTACTTCGCATTCTGACCGCCCAGCTTCGGCACGCTGTAGTTCGGGAATGCGTTCTTGTAGCTCTCGATGCCGTGGCAACCATGGCAGGTGTAAGCCCGGCTTTTTCCTTCAGCCACATTGCCTTCTGCTTGCGCGGTGGTTGCGACGGCTGCAGTCAGAGCCAGGCCGAACACCAGAAGGGTCGGTCGAAACTTCATATCAAAACGTCTCCGCGAGTAGTGCGCCGGCGGCGGATGGTTCGCGTACCAAGCCGGCGGGGCGCGCAATGGTAGCGGAAAAGCGGCGCGCGAGAAGCTTTGAATGCCGAGAAATTGCGCACTGCGTCCGCAATCTGCCGGAAATTCCCACGAGCGAACCGTTTCGTCCCTGCGATCAGGGCTCGCAGACCGTCGATCCAAGGCGTCCCGGTTCGAGTTGAGTGATGCAATAAAGGCACCAATTTGCCGCCGTGCCGCTATACTGCGCGGCCCTTCGCTTGCTGGTTCGAGGTTGGACTATGGCCCGTATTACCGTGGAAGACTGCTTGCAGCACGTCCCGAACCTGTTTCAGCTCGTGCTGGTGGCGGCCAAGCGCGCCCGCAAGCTCGAAAATGGCGCGGAACCGACGGTAGACCCGGAAAACGACAAGATGACCGTCGTCGCGCTGCGGGAGATCGCCGCCGGGCACATCGGCCCGGAAATCCTCGAGGAAGCCGAGCGGCCGGTCGTCGAGCCGCTGCCGGAGCCCGAAATGTCGGGAGAGCTACGCGCACCCCACCTGGGTTTGGGCGATTGAATCTAGGGGCCGGCCGCCCGTCGGCCGGTCCGCTGCACTGACCCCGAATCTCAACCTGAAATCTCGAGAGGAGCCTGACAACCGGCAACTGCTGTGCGAAAGTGATTCCGAGGCCGGGGTCGAAAACATCGGCGACCGCCCTCATCCCTGAATCGCACTAGCTTCGATTCTTGCCAACCATGGATTACGCGTCTTCCTTGCTGGGTCTGCTGCCAACCGGAAGACGCTCGATCGGCGTCACGCAGCTCCTCAATAAGCTGGAAACCTACCTGCCGCCCGCGCAAGTCGACCGGGTGCGCGAGGCCTACGAATTCGGCGCCCAGGCACACCAGGGCCAAAAGCGTTTGAGCGGCGAGCCCTACATCGCCCATCCGGTTGCGGTCGCCGACATCCTTGCGGATCTGCGGATGGATGCGCAGACGATCATCGCTGCGATCCTCCACGACGTCATCGAAGACACCGCGACCGCCAAGGACGAGATTGCCGAGCGCTTCGGCCCCGAAGTCGCCGAGCTCGTCGACGGCGTCTCGAAGCTCGACCAGATCCAGTTCCGTAGCCGCGCCGAGGCGCAGGCGGAATCCTTCCGCAAGATGCTGCTCGCGATGGTGCGCGACATTCGCGTCGTGATGGTCAAGCTCGCCGACCGCACGCACAACATGCGCACGTTGGGCGCGGTGCCGCCGGCGAAACGGCGCACGGTCGCGCGCGAGACGCTCGAAATCTATGCACCGATCGCCAACCGGCTCGGCATTCACTCGGTGAAGCTCGAGCTCGAGGATCTGGGTTTCAAAGCGCTGTATCCGGGCCGGTACCGCGTCATCGAAAAGGCGCTGAAGCGGGCGCGCGGCAATCAGAAACAATTCGTCGGGAAAATCGCCGAGAACCTGCGCAACGCGTTGGCGAAGGCCGGCATCAACGGACGCGTCGAAGGCCGCGAGA
>DATCLP010000103.1:0-4660 GCA_036563855.1 Steroidobacteraceae bacterium
GCGCTAAACTGCGCGCATTGCGTGCATGGACATCGCGGAACGTTCACACCGATAACGCGGCGCGCCCACCTGACGCGGAGGTTTCTCGATGCATCGTTTGTCGATCGTGCTGATCGCAGCCGTCCTTTGCGGCTGCAATGCGGAAGTGCCGCAGGCGCCCGCAGCCTCTGCAACGTCGACCGCACCCGAGTTTCGGGAGGTAGCCGACGTGAAACAGGTGATGAACTGGATCATGGAGCCGAGCGCGGACGTCGTTTGGGATGCCGTCGGTTCCGTTATGACCGAAGCTGGCGAGGAGAGTCTCGCGCCCAAGACGGACGAAGAGTGGACGGCCGTGCGTAACGCTGCAGCGACGGTTGCCGAGGCCGCCAACTTGCTACTGACGCCGGGGCGACTGCGCGATCGAGAGGATTGGGTGAAACACTCGCATCAGCTTACGAAGACCGCGCAAGAGGCGCTTGCCGCAGCCGAAGCGAAAGATGTCGATGCGCTCTTCACGGCGGGCGGCGACATGTACATCGCGTGCACCGAGTGTCACGCGCAATATGCGATTGGGCTGCAAAGGTTGAACTAAGGCGACGGGCTACGGGCCGGCCAAAAAGAGCGCGCTAAACGCCGAGGCGTGCGCAGCTGGGTCAATTCTCAATTCTCCATTTTCAATTCTCCATTCGCGCTGACTCTAGCGTCAGCGCCGGTAGTCCGGCTTTTGTGTACAGCGGCGAGTTACTCGGTCGCCATCGCGTCATCGAGAAAAATTGCCGATCCGCCATCACGCACGCTGAGCCATGCGGTATTCGCGAATGCGAGCCAACGGAACCGGCCGCTGAGTCCTACGTTACGACTCGCACCGCATCGGGCGGTCGCGCGGATGGAAGAGGCAATCGATGGCACGAGAGATACCGGGCGGCGAACGAACCCGTTCAACCACGGATGAGGTCGTCACGGATGCGCTGGGACTGCTCAAGCGCGACCACCGCTTGATCGAGGAGTTGTTCGACGAATTCGGGCGGGCGGCTCCGCAACAGCTAGATCCTTTGGCGCGCAGGATTTGCAAGCTGCTGCGCATCCATGCGCAGATCGAGGAAGAGCTCTTCTATCCGGCGGCTCGGCGTGCGCTGAACGAATCCGAGCTCATCGACGCAGCGGAGCGCGAGCACGCGCAAGCGAAAGCTGAGATCGCGCGCATCGAGTCGATGACGTCCGACCGCGCCGAGTTCAAGGAAGCGATCATGGAATTGGCTGAGCGGACCCGCGAGCACGTCGCCGAGGAGGAACAACAGTTGTTTCCGCAACTGGCGGGCAAGATCGATTTGGTCGCCATCGGCATGACGCTCGCAGAGCGGCGCGACACCCTGCTCGACGTGCTCGGCTTGCACAGCGACGACGAAGAAGGCGTCGCACAGCAACGGGCATTGCTGGAAGAAGCGCGCAAGGCGAGGGAGAGTCGGAGGAATAGCAACGCGTAGTCGGGCATGGGGCTCAGGGCTCAGGGCATAGCGCGCCTGGCGCGGCTCTTTTTTCTTTCCGTTAGGCGTTCGCTGAGCGAGCGTAACGCGAATGGATACTGGCGCGGGCGAAAGCGCGCCTGCGGTTCAGTCTTCGGTCTTCAGTTTTCTTCGCCTCGCTACGAACCGCTGGAGCGCAAGCGAAAGTCCGAGCCATACGAGCACGACAACGGCGAGCAATGCGACGTTGGCAACCGTCGGGCGCTCGATGATTGCGCGCAACTGATGCCCGAAGGCTGTCAGCACTGCCGTACCAGGGATGATGCCGAGCGCAGTGCCGAGCGCGTAATCGCGCAACCGTACGTCGATCGAACCGGCGGCCAGATTCACGAGCGTGAAAGGCGCGATCGGCACCATGCGAATGGTTGCGACGGCAACGATGCCGCTGCGATCGAGCGCGTTGCGTAAGCGTTCGACATAATTGCCGAAAGCGCGCATCACCGTCCGGCGCATGAGACCACGTCCGACTCCATAGAGTGCAAGCGCGTTCGCAAGCCCGCCGGACAGCGAAATCGCAAACGCAGGTACCGGATCGAAGACGACGGCCGTCGCAGCGATGAGCAGCGTGAGCGGAAACACGACGAATCCGCCGATCACGAACGCAGCGATCGCAATCAGCGGCGACCAGGCCGATTCTCCGAACTGGCTCATCCACGCAGCGATACGCTCAGCGTCGGCGAATTCGGCCAGGGGCGTGTAGCGCCACAACACAACGGCCGCAGCAGCAATGAGCGCGAAGATTGCTGCCAGCATGCGGCGTGCAGCGCGTCGTGCCGCACGTTGTTTGGGTTGATCGATCACGAGGGGGTCAGGCTATCGGCCGGCAGCATGAAGCGTTGCAACAGCGCCCGTTGGCTTTCTGGGATCGGAGCAGGGCCCGTGTCGAGACCGTGCACGAGAACCGCGGTCGACAAACCGGCGCAGCGCCCTTCCGCAAACAGGCCCATTGCGACCGACCACGAGCTCGTGCCGATCCTACTGACGCCGATGCCGACGACGACCACTCCCGGGTAGCTCACCTCGCTTAGGTAATCGATCGACTGGTGTACGACCCACGCCCGTGTGTCCTTCGGACGTTCGTGGCCCAGGTCGTGCGTCAAATGCCGCATGAACGCCAGGCGCGCTTCTTGGTAGTACTCGGCAATGCGGACGTTGTTCACGTGGGCCTGCGAGTCGAGATCGGCGAAGCGCAGCGTAATTTCCGTGCGATAGGGGTACAGCTCGAGTTGCAGACGTCGCGGATTGTGTCTCATAGATCGTCTTTGAAGACTCAACCGGCGCTACGATAGCAGCCCTTCCGGCGAGCGACGACGTTTGCTCGGCGGCGAGCCGCCGGCATACTGCGTGTCCCATTTTCCTGGAACCTTCGCGTGAACGGCCGCGACACACCGCAGACTTATCTCCGGTCGAGCGTCGGCTGGGTCGGCGGATTCGCCTTGTACGCCGCGGCGCTGATCGTCGCAGATCAAGGCAGCAGATACGCGATACATAACATTGCCTGGCTGTGCGCACCGCTGGCTGCGGCGGCGTCGGCATGGCTCACATCGCGCCATGAGGGTCTGACTGCAAAGCAGCGCCGCGCTTGGCGCGGCATTACGCTCGCTTGCACGAGCTGGATGCTGGGTCAGCTCATTTGGACCTACTACGCCTTCTTCGTCGAGGGTCCAACCGGTTATCCGATCTCCAGCCGATTGCTCTACCTGGGCTACGCCGTCTGTTTAGTACCGTCGCTCAGCGGTTTGTCGGATGGGCCGAGCGATGCGCGCTTCAAGTGGCAGCACCTCGGCAATCTCGGTCTGATCGGCTGTTGCTTCCTGGCGACGCTCGTCATCGTGTTCTTCGAGCCCGTGGCACGCGCGTGGCCTAGCGTCGACGTCGGTCTCGCGCTCGCGCACGCGTCCTTCGTTTCGCTCACCGCATTCGCCGCGCTCTATTACTTGTGGTCGCGGCAATGGAACGCGGGCTGGATCTCGATGCTGGTCATCGTGGCCGGCACGATGATCCACAGCCTGGGCAATTTCGTTTCCGTGCACGACATGATCGTGCGGTCCTACCGACCCGACGCCTGGGTCAATACCACGTGGGGCGCTACGTTCTTGGCGATCGGTCTGGCGGCGCAACTGCGACGAGCAGTCGGTACCGACCACGGCATAGCCAGCGATGTTCGAACGGCTCGTGCAAGAAGGTTCGAAGCCATGATTCCCGCCCTGCTGATCGTCATCATGGTCGGCGTCGGGATCGCATCGGCCGACTACGTCACCACCCGCGTGCTCGTGCTCGCAGCAGCGCTCATGCTGGTGTTTGCGTTGATTCTCGGCGCACGCGAAGCATGGATTCAGCGCGAGTCGCAACGGTTGACGCGCGAGCTGCGCACGACGAACGAGTTGTTACAGAAGGCGAATCTCGAGCTGCAAGACAGCGAGGCACGCGTGCGCGACCTGCACGCGCATCTCGAAGAACGAGCGTCGGAGCGCACACGTGAGCTGCAAGGCGCATACGAGGAGCTCGAAGGTTTTGCTTATGCCGTCGCGCACGACCTGAAGGCGCCGTTGCGCGCCATCGATGGCTTCGGTCAGCTCCTCGCCGAAACCATTCGCGACGGCACCGATGAGCAAGCGATCGGTTATCTGACGCGCATTCGCCGCGGTGCGTGGAAGATGACGACGCTGATCGAGGATCTGCTCGCGTACTTGCGCATCGAGCGTCGAACCTTGTGCCTGCAGACGGTTCGGCTCGATGAGGTCATCGAGCACGAGCTCAGAGAGTGCGGCTTACGGACTTCTACGGTGGATCTGCACGTGGATACCCCACCGATCGAAGTCGAGGCGGATACAGAAGCGCTGGCGATCGTCGTGCGCAATCTCCTCCAGAATGCGCTCAAGTTCACGCGCACGCGGCAAACAGCGCGAATTTCCGTCACAGCGCGCATGCAGGACGATCGGGTCCATATCGTCGTACGGGACAACGGCATCGGCTTCGACATGCAGTATCACGATCAGATCTTCAAGCTCTTCCATCGGCTGCATCGGGAAGAGCATTACCGCGGCAATGGCGTCGGACTTGCGCTCGTGCGCAAAGCGCTCGAACGCATGCACGGAAGCGTTCGCGCGGAGAGCCGCGAGGGGGAGGGTGCGGCATTTTTCGTGGAGCTGCCG
>DATCLP010000104.1:0-2486 GCA_036563855.1 Steroidobacteraceae bacterium
GGCTGTAGGCTCTAGACTGTAGACTGTAGGTCAGTCATTTCCACACATCTTTCGGATCACATCACTATTCCCGTTGCCCACATGGAGACTTGGTTGCGGCTCTGCATTGCGTTACTGCTCTCACTGCTCGGCACGGCCGCCCTGAGCCAAGCCGACGAAGGTCCCAGCTTCGACTGCAAGCGGGCTCGTGCCGGCGTGGACAAGACGATCTGCGCCGATCCTCAATTGGCCGCGCTCGATCGCCAGCTTGCGGGCCTCCTCGCGCTCGCATTTGAACAAAACGCAGATCCCGCCGAACTCAAGCGAGCTCAACGCCGCTGGGTTCGCGAGCGCAATACGTGCGCTGAGCCTACCTGCATCAAGGAGAGCTACGAGCGCCGCATCGACGAGCTCATGACGTTCACGGGCAAGTTTCCAGTCTCGTTCGTGCGAACACTTTGCGAGCTCATGGAGTCGCCCGAAAAACGTACGGAAACCCTTGCCGAAAAAGCAGGCGCGGAGGATCTCAACAATGACGGCGTCGCAGACGTGAGATGCTGCGGCGATCGTTCCAGCATTTCATGGACACCCATCGAACAGACGCCACAATCGGATTCGTCGTTGCCGCTTGGACGCACGGCGTTCCGTTACCGAAACCGCACATTCATCTATGAATCGAGCGATTCCGCGCTGGAGCTGCCGCTACGTATTTCCTATGTCACACCCACCAACCGCGAGGTTCGGTTGTGCGAGCTGGAAACAGTCATCGGCAGCGCAGTCGTCGAAGGCGGGCACGATGTCTGCGCAGCCGTAGCAGATAACGCCGGCTTCGAATCGATCGAGCTCCAGCGAATCGATTTGCCTTCTTCCAGCGCATTCGGGCGCCCGAACACTCGAGTGACCGGCTCAGGAACCATCGATGTCGACAACGACGGACTCGATGAGCCGATCGTGGAGCTGCGCTACGACAGCGGCCAATCCTGCACGATCAACTATTTCGAGATGCTCGCTGAAGACGGAACATCCATCGTCGAGAACTCGAAGAGCATCCCACTACGCGAACTGCAACGACCGGCGCTGAACTCGATTGGCCGTACTGATTGCGGACGCATCGCGAACCGCTTTCTGAGGTTTGCAGGCAAGAACTATTACGAGACGAACGTAACGAACGAACCAAGCGTACCGCACGAAATTCGAGTACTCGAGGGCACGGCGGACGCAACGGTCTGCACGCTCGAGCGGCAGATCAGGACACGAATCAAGCAACTCCACGCGGAATGACCGCGTGCGCGCGAGTAGCGCGCTCAGAAAGAGGAGGCCGCCCGCGGATGCGGGCGACCGATGGATCGCGCGACCGGCAATTGCCGGTCGTCAGCCGAAGGCTCGTTACTTCGCCGCCTGCGGGAACGGCGGCAACTTGTCGATATCGCGCGCGTCGTGCTGGATGATCACGATCGCATTCAAATTCTTGGCAATCGCCTTGAATCGATCGAGAGAAGCGAGCGTATCGCCGCGGTGCGTGTTGAACGTCGGAACGCCGTTCGATTCGTAATTCTCGTGGAAATGCGCGAGGTCGCCCGTCAAGAGCACGTTGCCCTTTTCCTTGAGCCTCACTAGCAAACTGTGATGACCCGGCGTGTGGCCCGGCGTATCCAACATCACAACGGTGCCGTCGCCGAACACGTCTTTATCGCGGACAACCGGCTCGACCTTCCCGTTGCCGCTCACCCAATGCTTCAACGGCGCTGGATTGACCATACCGCCCGCTGCGCCCGTGAGCGCATCCCAATCGCCTTTGCCGATCAATAGCGTCGCATTAGGAAATGAGCCGGCTTGACCGATGTGATCGCCGTGATAGTGGCTGATGCCGACGTACTTGATCTGGTCGGGACGAATGTTGAGCTGCGCAAGCTGATCGACCAGAGGCGTCTTGACGGTGGGTGCATTGCCTTGCGCAAGCCCGCTGGCAGCAGTCGGATAGCCCACATCCCAAATCATGTAGTCGCTGCCATGCTTGATCAGGTAGCAGCTCACGGTGAGCTGAATCTTCTTTCCCTCGAGAGCGAAAGTGTCCGAGAAGCGCGCGACATCCGAAGGTGCCGTATTTGCGCTCGCGCAATCCAGACGAGTAAGAGTGACTTCGGGCGTTTGCGCAGCAGCGCTTGCGCATGCAACCGCTGCGATCAAAGGGAGAAGGCTCTTCTTGTTCATGGTTGCTCCCTGAAAGGCTAAGGGGAGAACCGAGAATGGAGGATCGAGATGGGAGAATTCAAGGCGCGTTAGCGATTACTGCCGTCCCCTACCCTCCCTTCGCAGGGAAGGGAATCCTTAGTGCTCCCCCAAAGGCTCTGGACTCTCGGCGCTAGGCTCCGGTCAAAAGCAAGGCGCGCAAACGCGCGCCCTGCCTTCAGCCTAAAAGCGAAGCTTTATCCCCGCCCTCAGCGTCCTCGGCTCTTCCGCACGGCTGACGCGACCTTCGATCGGTCCTAGACCGGGAACGTTGGTCT
>DATCLP010000105.1:0-1637 GCA_036563855.1 Steroidobacteraceae bacterium
GCGCCACGGTGGCCGCGCAGCGGCGCTGCTGATCAGTACCGGGATGACGGGCCGATCGGCACACTCGCGATGGTAGGCGCGAAGGTCGCGGGCATAGGCGAGGACCTGATCGAACGCGGCACTCGTCAAACCGCGGTAGCCCTTAAGCTCCGCCACTACGACGGCCGCGCGCTCGAGCACGATCAAATCGGCGCGGCGAAGGTCGTAGGGCAGCTGGTACTCGAGGATGGCCGTGTAAGAGCTCGCGAACGCATCGCGGTCGGCGAGCTCCCGACACTCCTCCTGGAGAACGGGTACGTGGGTTCGCCACGCGCTCTCCTGCTCAGGACTCGCGTCGCGAACAAAGTTGATCAGTCGGCTAACTACAGTCGCCGACGTCGTCCGGCAGAAGGTCGGCAGGTCCGATCGCCAGCCGCAGCTATCGTCGTCGTTCGCGCTCACGGGGCGGAAGAGTAGCGGAGACGGCAAGAGATGTCTGCGAACCGGTCTTCACTGCCGTCGGCCGCCCGACTTTCAGCACGGACCCCGAGCTCCGGTTTCAACCTCGCCTCCTCCGGAATCGGCACCCTCCGCGCCGCCCGATCCGTACTCCGCCCATCCAACCGCAGCATCGCTTCCCCACCCATCACCACGTTGAACCACCGCTCCCGATCCGTCACGACGCGATACATCTTCTCGTCCTGCGTCGCCGCGACGAACGGCATCGCCACCTCGATCGGCGCGCCCCCATGCTCGGCTCTCGCGCCGATACGAGACCGATTGCGAAGTTTCGAGCGGGCAGGCAGGTGCCGGCGTCAGCCGCTCTCACCCTCAGCGAGAATCTCTTCGACTTCCTGCCGCAAAACAGGAAGCTTGCTCTCGACGATGTCCCAGACCAACCGATCATCGATGTCGGCATAGCCGTGAATAAGGATGTTGCGGAACGCGATGATGCGTCGATGGTCCGTGATGCGCGATGCCAGTGTTTGGTCAAGCCTCGAAAGCTTCGTCAGCGCCTCTCCAATGATCTCGAACTGGCGCTCGGTCGCCGCTTTGAGCATCGGATCGTTCGTGTAGTCTTCGAAGCTCTTACCAGAGGTGAAGTTGGTCAGCAGTGCGGCGGCCTGCTGCATGTCGTAGAGGTACTTCTTTGCCTCAAGCTGCATAAAGAAGCATCTTGTTCGATTCGACAGCCTTCTTGAAGTACGGATTCTTTATGGCGGATGCCACAACGAGATCGACTGGTCTTCCGAATAGACCCTCGAGGGCCTCGATCAGCCCGAAAAAGGTATCTGCATAAGTGCCGCTGGGCAGCGGCTTGAACTCGACGAGGAAGTCGAGGTCACTTTCTTCTTGCCGGTAGCGGTCGGACAGCGCCGATCCGAACAGCTCGAGCCGCTGGACGTGATAGTCCCGGCATATGCGCTCCAGCTCGTCCTTTCGGTCCAGAACCTGTTCAAGCATCGTGTGCCCTCGATCCATGAGCCAAAATACCGCATCTGCTGCTGCTGTGCTATCGGTGCGGAGCTGATCGAGGTCATGCGCGTTCCGCGCCTCGTTGCGTTGATCGGTGCAAGGTCGGCCGAAGCGAAAGACGACGCAAGAATTCGTCTTGTAGTCGGCTGCGTCGAGAACCCCGCTGTGCCGATTTCTAGGCA
>DATCLP010000106.1:0-2040 GCA_036563855.1 Steroidobacteraceae bacterium
ATGTACGGCATCGAGTTGATCGCCGCCCGCATCGGCTCGCCGACGTTCATCGGCACCTGACTGAGAATGGTCGCGGGAATCGTGCAGACGCACCAATCGCCGCGTGCGGTTTGCGGGCTGCCGCCCTTCACTGCATCGACGAACGTGACCGAAACGCCGCGTGGATCCTGTCGAATCTCGGTCACCTTGGCGTTGTAGCGGATGACTCCGTCGAGTACCTTGCCGAACGCGCGCCCGATCAGACCCATCCCGCCGACGGGCTGAAACAACGTCTGCTGATCGTCGAAGACGTTCGCCGCCGACAGCGAAGCCCACAAACGCGATTGCAACAGATCGGATGGCGAAATCGGATCGCTATAGACGGGCAGACCGCTCAAACCGCCGCCTGGAGCCTGCGCATACCCTCGGCGCAGACTCGATCTTCGGCCTTTGCGATAACGGAAATCGTCTTCGAGCGCACCCCACGTTCGCAACGATTCGAGCAGGATCTCGCGATCCTCCTGCGTGACGAGCTCATCGAGCTTCTGTTGATTGACGGCTTTCGCGAGCAGCTCGGCGATATATCCCTCGTAGTCCGCCTTGATCGCGCCGTACCTTTGCGGCTTGCCGCCGAATGCGCGCGTCGAATGCAGATACGACGAATAGTTGATCTCGATGAAGGGCTCCATCGCGACGCCGAGCAGCTTCGCGTAATACAGGATCCCTCGATGATGATGAGGAATCCGCCACGGCCCCGGATTGAAATAGAGACCTTTGTCGAAACCGATGCGCTGCGTGAATCCGCCGAGCTCGACGTAAACATCGCCGCCGTAGAGCGTCCAGTTGCGACCGCCGGGACGATTCTGGTACTCCAGGACTTGAACCTCGTAGCCCGCCTTGCGCAGCTCATAGGCTGCGACCAATCCGGCAAGACCTGCGCCGAGAATCAGAATCGAGGCACCCTTCGGCGCTCCGCGTAACACGACCGGTTGCGTGAACGTCGAATTCGACGCGAACGACAACGAGTTCATCGCCTGATACATGACGCCGGATCCGGCGAGCCGCCCGATGAGGGTAAGCAGCTCGCGTCGCGTCATCGAGGGCTGTTCCGCCGTGCCGCTCACGGCACCCCTCCTATTGATTCTTCGACGCAGGGACCTTGGCGGCGGCGACTTCGATTTCGACGAGGAAGTACGGACTGGCCAGCGCGGCGACTTGTACGGTCGAGCGAGCAACCAAGTTCGGATTCTCAGGCGTGCCGAAGAACATCCGGTACGCCTCGTTCATGCCTTGGAAATCCATGCGACCGTCCTGTCGCTTCGGATCGGCAGTCAGATAGACCGTCATGCGCACGACATCCGACATCTTGTATCCGCGCCGTTCGAGGATGGCCTTGATCTGATTGAGCACGCTGATCGTCTGGGTCTTGGTGTCACCGTAGTCGTCGATGCTCGTGGGCCGCTTCGACGGATCGATCGGTTGCGGCACCACGCCTGACAATGCCAGCACTTCGGCATGGGACGGAATAACGACGCTTTCCAGAATGGTATGCGGTCCAGGCCCGTTCGTATTGCGGACGATCTGCCCTGCCGCTCCGTTGACGAATCCGAACCCGATCGCGAAGACGAGCGCTTGGATGGCGAACGCGCGCATGACGAGATCCCCCCTGAGCCGGCAACATTATTCAATAGCTACGCCAAGGATAACCTGGGGCTCGGGGCGCTGGGCACTGGGCGCTGGTCGGGATTGTCGCGCGAATCGCGTCTTCTCCTACCCCCTCGGTTGACTCTCTGGGAGAGGTCGTCAGCGAAGCGACGAGCGAGCGTGCCGAAAGAGCGTGCTACACATACATATAAATATATGTATCCCCTCACACCACCCCGAAAGCCCACGCGGCCCCCGCGAGCGTCATACCGACACCGCCGACGCGTAGGCTCGTGCGCGCACGATCGTTCTGAAGCAGCACTGCAGCGAAGAATCCGACGGCGTGCAGCAGGGCCGTGCTCGAGATCACACCGAGCGCGTAACCGAGCGCGTCAGCACCGTTCGACAGTGCCGCAC
>DATCLP010000107.1:0-18175 GCA_036563855.1 Steroidobacteraceae bacterium
CGTGACGAGATGATCGTTATCGACATTCGTCACGATCGCGATCATCGGCTGCAGATGGACGAACGACGCATCGCTCTCGTCCGCTTCGGCGACGAGATACTTGCCTTGCCCGAGCCGCGCGTTCGAATCCGCACTGACGAGCCGGCCGCCGATGACGAATGTCGGATCGAGTCCGCCTTCCGCCAGCACGCTTGCAACCATGCTGGTTGTCGTCGTCTTGCCGTGCGTGCCGGCGACGGCAATCGCATAACGGAAGCGCATCAGCTCGGCGAGCATCTCGGCACGCTGCACGACGGGAATGCGCCGCGATTGTGCCTCGACGAGCTCAGGGTTATCGGGGCGAATTGCGCTCGACACGACGAGCACGTCGGCGGCGCCCACGTTTTGGGCGGCATGGCCGAACATGATCTTCGCGCCGAGCCGCTCCAGGCGATCGGTGACTTCGTTGCGTCGCAGGTCCGAGCCTTGCACGCTGTAGCCGAGATTGAGCAGCACCTCAGCGATGCCGCTCATGCCGACGCCGCCGATACCGACGAAGTGGATGCAGTGGATGCGGCGCATGCGATCGGTCATCGCGCACCTCCCGCTGCAGCAACGCACGCGTCGGCAAGCCGCACGTCCGCATCAGTGATCGCCACCGCACGCGCCTTTGCCGCCATCTCGGCGAGCTTCGGCCGTCCCGCCTCCAACAACGCGCGCAGCTCCGCACTCAATTTCGCCGGCGTCAATTCGCTTTCGGGGATGAGAACGGCCGCACCCGCCCGCACGAGGAACTCCGCATTGCGCGTCTGATGATCGTCGACGGCTGCAGGAAACGGCACGAAGATCGCCGGCAAACCCGCGGCGGCAATTTCCGAAACCGTGAGCGCGCCCGACCGACAGATGATCAAATCCGCGCCGCCGTATGCTTCTGCCATGTCATCGATGAACGCGCGAACGTCGGCAGCTACGCCGTGCTTCGCATACAGCTCTTGCGCCTGTGCAATGTGACGCTCGCCCGCTTGGTGCAGCACGATCGGCCGGATGCTCTCGTCGATGTTCGCGATTGCTGCGGGCACGACCGTGTTCAGACGTGCTGCCCCTTGGCTACCGCCAAGAATCAGCAAGCGCATCCTGCCCTTGCGCTCGCTGTAGCGCTTCTCCGGCGGCGGCAAGGAAGCGATTTCGCGACGCACGGGATTGCCCACATGTTCGGCGCGAACGGAGCGTGGGAAACTCGCAGGAAATGCTTCGAGCACACGCTTCGCGAAATGCGCGAGCGTGCGATTCGTCATTCCTGCGATCGCATTCTGTTCGTGAATGACGAGCGGACGCCGAGCAAGCCAAGCGGCGATCCCGCCAGGACCTGAAACGAATCCGCCCGCGCCGAGCACGACGACAGGCTTGTGGCGGCGAATCACGAGCAGGCTTTGCCATACCGCGCGCACGAGTTGGAACGGCGCCGCGAGCAGCGTCGCAATGCCCTTGCCGCGAATACCGCTCACCGTGATCCATTCGATCGGAATGTTCTGCGGCGGAACGAGCTTCGCTTCGAGCCCGCGCTGCGTGCCGAGCCACACCGGTTCGAAACCGCGCTCACGCAAGACACGCGCAGCAGCGAGCGCGGGAAACACGTGTCCGCCGGTGCCCCCGGCCATGATCAGAACGGTGTTCTGTTGGGCGGCGGGCGACGGGCCATGGGCCTCAGGCGACGAGACAGCATTGCTGCCTGCTCGCCCTTCGGAAGGCTGTAGGCTGTAGGCTGTAGGCTGTAGGTCGAGCGCGCGTTGATGCACGCAAGCTTTCCCCTCACCCGCTCGCTTCGCTCTGCGTGCCTCTCCCCAAGGGGAGGCGCTCTCGCGTGCGCCGCGCGCGTAGCTGTAGCCCGTGGTCTGTAGCCTGTAGCCTGCGAATGCGCTCATTCGCCCTGCTCCTTGCGCGGCACGGCAAGCCGTCCGGCGACGCTTGCTTCGTGATGAATGCGCATCAACAGACCGAGCCACCCGAGTGTGACGAGCACGCTCGTGCCCCCGTATGACATGAGCGGCAGCGTGAGACCTTTGGTCGGCAGCAAGCCCATGTTCACGCCGATATTGATGAAGGTCTGCAAGCCGAGCCAAACACCGAAGCCCGCGGCGCAATATGCTTGGAACGGGAGTCCCGCTTCGGCTGCATTGCGCGAGATGAGGAAGGCGCGCCACACGAGCAGCACGTAAAGCCCGAGCGTGACGACCACGCCGACCAAGCCGAGCTCTTCGGCCAACACTGCGAATACGAAGTCGGTGTGCGCCTCCGGCAAGTAGAAAAGCTTCTGCACGCTCGCACCGAGACCCACTCCGAACAGTTCGCCGCGCCCGATGGCGATCAACGATTGCGTGAGCTGGAATCCGGAATTGAAAGGATCGGCCCAAGGGTCGAGGAAAGCCGTCAACCGCTTCAGCCGATACGCAGACGATGCGGCGAGCACGCCCAAGCCGATCGCTGCGAGGGCCACGAGCGCAAGGAAATGCCGCAGCTTGACGCCCGCGAGGAACAAAATGCCGAGTCCCGATGCAAGCAACACCGTTGCGGCACCGAAATCCGGTTCGAGCAACAGCAACAGCGCTGCGATCAATAGAATGCCGAGCGGCTTGAGAAAGCCTTTGAGCTCCTCTTTGAGCTCGGATTGGCGACGTACGACGTAGCTGGCGAGATACACGAGCAGCAAGACTCGTGCGAGTTCCGACGGTTGGAAGCTCGACCCGATACGCAGCCAGCGTCGACTGCCGTTCACTTCGTGACCGATACCTGGAATCAGCACGAGAGCGAGTAAGAGCAGGGCGAGCAACAGCAGCGGTAGCGCAAGCCGTTCCCACACTTGGCTCGGAATCATCATCATGAAAGCGGCAGCGCAGATTCCGAGCACCACACCCATGCTCTGCCGTTCGAGGAAATAGAACGGCTCGTGCGCAAGCCGCTCGGCCACTGAAATCGATGCCGAAGTCATCATCACGAGACCGAGCAATAGGAGCAGACCGACGAGCGCGAAAAGCGTCGTGTCGAATACGAAGCGCTTCTGCCGCGAATTCGAGCGTGCGTATGCGAGCGTCGCGGCACTCATGGCGCAAGCCTCCGCACGCAATCCGCGAACACGTCGCCGCGGTGCGCGTAATCTCGAAACATGTCCAAGCTCGCGCAGGCCGGCGACAGCAAGACAGTTTCCCCAGGGCGTGCTGCACGTGCGGCTGCGCTCACAGCCTCTTCCATGTCGCGCGCATGCTCGGTCGTGCACACGCCGCGCAGAACGCTTTCGATTTGCGCTGCGTCTTGACCGATCAACACGACATGACGCACCTTGCCGCGGAAGACGTCCGCGAGCGGCGCAAAGTCCTGACCCTTACCTTGACCGCCAGCGATCAGTACGAGCGAGCCGGGCATTCCCGCAACGGCTGCAAGCGTGGCGCCGACGTTCGTACCCTTGGAGTCATCGACGAACCGAACGCCGCGGACTTCCGCCACGAATTGCGAGCGATGCGGTAAACCCGGAAACTCGCGCAGCGCCGCAATACACGGACCGCGCTCGAGCCCGAGCGCTTCGCACATCGCGAGCGCCCCAAGCGCATTGGCCGCGTTGTGCAGCCCCGCAATCTTGAGCTCTGACATTGCGAGGAGCCGCTCGCCCCGACGCGACAGCACGATATCGCGTGCGTCGACCGCCGCTCGGTAGTCGGCTCGCTCGTCGCCATGCACGCTGAAACTCAGCCGGCGCAAAACCGAATCGGCCATCGATCGCACGATGGGATCGTCGAGGTTCAGCACTGCAGCGTCGGCACCCGCAAAGATGCGCGCTTTCGCTGCTGCGTAAGCCTCGAGGCTTGCATATCGATCCATGTGATCCGGAGTCACGTTCAGCACGGTTGCAACCGCAGCGCGCAACGACTGAGTCGTCTCCAATTGAAAGCTCGACAACTCGAGTACGTAGAGCTGCGGCACGGGCTCGTCGAGCAACTCGAGGACGGGACGGCCGAGATTGCCTGCCGCAATTGCGCGCATTCCCGCTGCGTTCGCCATCGCCGCAACCAAGGTCGTCACCGTGCTCTTGCCGTTGGTGCCGGTGATTGCCGCAATCGGTGCCCGTGCCTCGCGCACGAACAACTCGACATCGCCGATTACCGGAATGCCGCGAGCCGCTGCCGCTCTGAGGAACGGTTCCTCGAGAGACACGCCCGGCGATGCGATGACTTGCGCTGCGCCATCGAGCAAAGCGTGGTCGAAGCCGCCGAAATGTGTTTCGACGTTCGGCGCAAGGCGAGCCAACGCATCCGTTTCGGGCGGAACTGTGCGCCTGTCGGTCACCGCAAAGTCGATGCCTCGCGCGTGCAGATATCGCGCGCACGCCAAGCCGGTCCGGCCGAGACCCACGACGATCGTGCGTCCCTGTCGGACTGCGCTCGAGATGCGTGCGGCGGATCTTGTCATCGTCAGCGCACCTTCAACGTTGCCAGCCCGACGAGCACGAGAATCACGGAGATGATCCAGAAGCGCACGATCACCTTCGGCTCCGCCCATCCCTTGAGCTCGAAATGATGGTGAATGGGCGCCATACGGAAGATGCGTTTGCCGGTCAGCTTGTACGAAGCGACCTGCAACATCACGGAGACGGTTTCCATGACGAACACGCCGCCCATGATGAAGAGCACGATCTCTTGCCGAACGATGACGGCGACGATGCCTAGTGCCGCACCGAGCGCGAGAGCGCCAACATCACCCATGAACACTTGGGCCGGGTACGTGTTGAACCAAAGAAACCCGAGTCCGGCGCCGACCAACGTCGCGCAGAACACCAATATTTCACCGGTGCCCTCGATGAACGGAATGCCGAGATAATTCGAGAAGACCGAATTGCCCGTTGCATATGCAAAGACCCCCAATGCGCCGCCGACGAGCACCGCCGGCATGATTGCTAGTCCGTCCAATCCATCCGTGAGATTCACTGCATTGCTCGTTCCCACGAGCACGAAATACGTGAGCACGATGTAGCCAATGCCCAGCGGTACGGCGACGTTCTTGAACAAGGGGACGTAAAGCGCCGTTTCGGCCGGCGTCTTGGCTGTTAGATACAGAGCGATCGCGCAACCGAGCGCTGCGACCGATTGCCAGAAGTACTTGTAGCGTGGGATGAGCCCGCGGCTGTTGCCGACGACGAGCTTCAGATAGTCGTCCCAGAATCCGATCAACCCGAACGCGAGCGTGACGAGCAACGTGATCCACACGAAACGATTCGTGAGATCCGCCCACAGCAGCGTGCTTGCTGCCATCGCAACGATGATCAGCGTGCCGCCCATCGTCGGCGTACCCGCCTTCGGCAAGTGCGATTGCGGTCCGTCCGTGCGCACGCGCTGACCGATCTGATACTTCGCAAACGCCTCGATCATCCTCGGCCCGATCGCGAGCGACAGCAGCAATGCCGTCAGCGCCGCGCAGATCGCACGGAACGTCAGGTAGTTGAACAGGCGGAAGGCCGACGCCCATTCGGTGAGATAGTTGGCGAGATGGAGCAGCATCCGGCTTAGGCTGAAGGCTGAAGGCTGAAGGCTGAAGGAAGAGCGCGCGCGCGTGCGGCGTCCCACCAGGCTGAAGGCTGAAGGCTGAAGGCCGACGGAAGCGCCCGCGTCTGTACGCTCGTTCTCCCCTCGACCGCACGCGTCGCTCTGCGTGCCTCTCCCCAAGGAGAGGCGGATAAGCGCGCATCACGCGCGGAACTGTCGTCTGTCGTCTGTCGCCTGTCGCCAGCGCTCCGCGCTCTAATGTCCATCGCTCCCCCTCCCCGCTTCCGCGGCTAACGCATTCGCGACGCGCTCGAGCCGATTCGACCGCGAACCTTTGATCAACACGGCGATGCCCGGTGCGAGCGCGCTGCGAGTCTCGGTAATGAGCGCATCGATGTCGGCAAACCAACGTGCCCCGGCGCCGAATGCTTCGACGGCGTAGTGCGAGTGCTGGCCGACCGCGAACAAGCGCGAAATACCCGCTTGCTTCGCGTATCGACCGACTTCGGCGTGCAACGCATCGGCGTTGGCGCCGAGCTCCATCATGTCGCCCAAGATCAGCCAGCGATCGCCGCCCAAGCTCTTGAATGCATCGAGCCCGGCCTTCAACGAGCTCGGATTGGCGTTGTAGGAATCGTCGACGATGAATGCGCCGTTCTGCGCGGGCTTCAGCTCCAGGCGGCCGGTCACAGCACGCACTTCTGCCAACCCCGCGACCAATTCATCGAGCGTCGCCCCGGCCGCGGCTGCAGCCGCCGCAGCGCCGAGTGCATTGCGCAAGTTGTGCAAGCCGCCCAGATTGAGCGTCGCCGGCTTGCTGCCGAACGGCGTGACGAGCTCGAAATCGATTCTGAAACCGTTCGTATCGCCGGATGCGCGCACCTTGTGCGCCATGAAATCGGCCGGCTGCTCGAAACCGAACGTGTACACGCGATCCGCGGAGCGCGATTCGCGCCAGAAGTTCGCGTACTTGTCGTCGGCGTTGATGATCGCGCAGCCGCTTGCGGGCAACGCCTTGAAGAGCTCGCCCTTGCCGCTCGCAACGCCATCGAGACTGCCGAAGCCCTCGAGATGCGCTGCACCGGCGTTCGTGACGATGCCGATCGTGGGCTGTGCAATGTTCGCAAGGTGCGCGATCTCTCCAAGATGATTCGCACCCATCTCGATCACCGCAAAGCGATGGTCGGCATTCAACTCGAGCAGCATCAGCGGCACGCCGATGTGATTGTTCAAGTTGCCGCGGGTCACCAGACACGGTCCGAGGCGCGACAAGATTGCGGCGATCATTTCTTTCGTCGTCGTCTTGCCGTTGCTGCCAGTGACACCGATCACCGGAATCGAGAACTGACGACGCCACTCCCGCGCGAAATCAGACAACGCCGCAAGCGGATCGGCAACGACGACTTGAGGAATCGGCGCCTCGACACGACGAGCGACGAGCGCGGCAGCTGCTTTCTTTTCGGCTGCGGCACCGACGAAATCATGGCCATCGAAACGCGGACCGGCGAGCGCGACGAACAGCGCACCGGGCTGAAGCGTGCGCGTGTCGGTCGAAACGCCCGCGAACTCGCAATCGGCGCCGACGAGCTGGCCCTGGCCGATGCGTGCAAGCTCATTGAGTCGCATTGCCGTCATGCCAGTCGCCTCATGAGGGCTGCGACGACATCGCGATCGCTGAAATAGCGGCTCACGAGACCGACGATCTGATAGTCCTCGTGCCCTTTGCCCGCGATCAACACGGCATCGTTCGGACCAGCCTCGCGAATCGCGCGTTCGATCGCCACGGCACGGTCGCGCTCGATCGATACGCGCTCGGCGGCCTTCATACCGTTCAAGATGTCGGCAACAATTGCATCGCCGTCTTCGGTCCGCGGATTGTCGTCAGTCACGATGACGCGATCGGCCAGGCGTTCGGCAATCGCACCCATCAAGGGGCGTTTCGTCGCATCGCGATCTCCGCCGCAACCGAAGACGCAAGTCACCTTTCCGGAACAATGTTCGCGAATCGTCAGAAGCGCCTTTTCGAGCGCATCGGGCGTATGCGCATAGTCGACGATCGCGAGCGGCATGCCCGGCGCGCGGAACGTTTCCATACGGCCCGGAGGCGGCGTGCATTGCGCAAGCGCCTCGACTGCCCGGTCGAGCGGAATGTCGTAGCCGAGCAGCACCGCGAGCACGCCGAGCAAATTGTCGACGTTGAACGCGCCGATGAACTGGGTGCTCAACTGACCTGCACCCCAGCTACCGTTCACGTGGATCTCGAATCCACTGCTCGAAGCCGCCACACGTTCGGCGAACAACGCCTGCATGCGCGGACCCGACACGTCCGGTTGCGCTTTCGAGCTGACAGCCGTGACGAGCGCATCGTGGTGCCGCTCGAATGCGAGTGTGCGGCCGAAGCTGTCGTCGACGTTGATTACTGCGTGACGCAATCCCGGCCAATCGAACAGCCGTGCTTTCGCGGTCGCGTACGCATCGAGCGTGCCGTGATAATCGAGATGATCGTGCGAAAGGTTCGTGAACAGCGCGCTGTGAAAACGCACGCCGGCGACCCGATGCTGATCGAGCGCGTGAGACGACACCTCCATGCCCAAGTGCTGACAACCGCTCGCCCGTAGCTCGGCGAGCTGCCGATGTACCGTCACCGCATCCGGCGTCGTGTGCGTGCCGGACTTGATCGCACCGATAGCACCGAAGCCGAGCGTGCCGGCATACGCAGCCTGACGCCCGAGCCTCGTCAGTGCGGACGCGAGCACGTAGGCCGACGTCGTCTTACCGTTCGTGCCCGTGATCGCCGCCACGGAAACCGTGCGCGAAGGCTCATCGAAGAAGCGATCTGCCGCGAGCCCGAGCAACGTCGTCAGATCCGGTACAGCGGCCGCAATCACGTGCGACGGAAATTGCGGTGCGGAGATTCCGGCGGCGGGCTCCCAAAGAACGACTTTCGCGCCGCTCGCAATTGCCTGCGCTGCATGCGCGAGCCCGTGCGTGCGTCGGCCAGGCAACGCGCAAAAAGCGCCGCCTGCGATCACGCGTCGGCTATCCAAACTCAAATCCGTGATCTCGACATCCGGCAGCTCGACAGACGTGTAGCCTGCGAACAGAGCTCGCAAGCTCTTCTTCGGTGCGCTGTCGAGGTTGCTCACGGCGGCTCGCCTCAATGTGGAATTTCCTTTCATCGCGTGCGGACCGGTTCGAGGGAGTCCCTAGCGAGCGTGGTCGTGGGTAAACGCTCGAGACCATCCGGAGGAACGCCGAGCAGACGTAAAGCGCCCGCCATCACATTCGCAAACACGGGCGCAGCGACATCGCCCGCGTAGTACTCGCTTCCGCTCGGCTCGTCGATCACGACGACTGCGGCAAGCCGCGGTCGGCTTGCAGGCACGACACCGCCGAAAGAAACGATGTACTTGTAGTCGCCGTCGGTGCCGTAACCGCCGCCGGGCAGCGCCTTGCGTGCAGTCCCTGTTTTCCCCGCAACGCGATAGCCGTTCAAAGCTGCGCGCTTACCCGTGCCTTCCTGCGAGGCGACGACGCTTTCCATCATTGCAAGCAATTCCTTCGCGACTTTTTCATCGATTACGCGCTCGCCTTCCACCGGTCCGTCGACACGGCGCAATGTCACGGGACGTTTGATGCCGCCGGAGCCGAGGATCGCGTACGCACGCGCAAGTTGTAGGGGCGTGACGGACAGGCCATAACCATAGGAAATCGTCGCCAGACCGATGCGGCCCCAGTGCTTCGTCTCGTTCAGGAGGCCTGCCGATTCGCCGGGAAAGCCGCTGCCGCTGACTTCGCCGAACCCGAATGCAGTGAGCGTTTGGCGGACGGATTCCGCCGGCAACGTCAGCGTCATCTTAGTCATGCCGACGTTGCTCGATTTGGCGATGACGGTCGTCAGCGAGACCGGTCCCAAGTTGTTCTTATCGGCGATGCGATGCACGCCGACCATCGCGTAACCGGGCGAGGTGTCGATGATCGTGTCCGCGTGATAGCGGCCGGTAGCGAGCGCAGCCGCCGCGACGAACGGTTTGATGCTCGAGCCGGGCTCGAAGATGTCGGTCACTGCGCGATTGCGATAGCGCGACGGTGCGACTTGCTCGCGATCGTTCGGGTTGTACGACGGCTGATTCACCATCGCGAGAATTTCGCCGGTGTCGATGTCGAGCACGACGAGCGAACCTGCTTTGGCACGATGCTCGAGCACTGCCGCTTTCAGTTCGCGATACGCGAGATATTGGATGCGCAGATCGATACTCGTGACCAGATCCGATCCCGGACGCGGCGGACGAATGCTCTCGACGTCCTGCACGACGCGACCATAGCGATCCTGGATGATGCGCTTCTTGCCGACCTCTGCGCCGAGCCAACGATCGAATGCAAGCTCGAGCCCTTCCTGCCCGATGTCTTCGTATTTCTTCGTGAAGCCGAGCAGATGCCCGGTCACTTCACCCGCGGGATAAAAGCGCGTGTACTCGCGTTGCAAGTAAACGCCCGGCACCTTCAAAGCAGCGACTTGCGCGGCCGCAGCCGGACGCATGTGGCGCACGAGATAAAGAAAGTCGCGATCGAGATTGCTGGTCAGCACCTGCTTGAGCCAGTTCTCGTCGCGGTTGAGCGCTTCCGCGAGCGGGCGGAGCTGATTCGTCGCTTGCAACACTTCGCGCGGTACGGCCCACACAGTGTCCACGGGCACGCTCGCAGCGAGCGCCTCGCCGTTGCGATCGTAAATGTTGCCGCGGTTGGCATAGAGCGTTGCGACACGCGTGAAGCGCGCATCGCCCTGGCTTTCGAGGAAGCCGTCATCGAGCAACTGCAGATCCACCGCTCGCGCCACGAGCCCGATGCCGATCAAGAACATCGCGCCGAGCACGAGTCTCAGCCGCGATCTGTATTGATCGATCGAGAACGCGCGTTTGTCGGGACGCAAGTGCGAGCTGCCGATCATGGTTGCACCAACTGCACTTCCTGAGGCGTCGGAATGACCATGTTCAACCCCTTGCGCGCCGTCTGCTCGACGCGCCCATGGGTCGCATGGGCGCTCTGCTCGACCTTGAGCTGGCTCCATTCGATCTCGAGCCGGTCGCGTTCCGCAGTGAGCGCCTGCAACTCGATGAACAGCGTGCGGGTCTCGTGGATGCTCCACACGACGGCGAGCGCGGACGCGAACAACGCGAACCAAGTCCCAACGATGCCCAGCCGTGCAGCGCTCATGCGGCCAACCTCTCTGCGACCCTCAAGATCGCGCTGCGCGCTCGCGGATTGCGTGCAACTTCCTCGGCGCTCGGATGAATCGCTTTGCCGACGCGGCGCAACTTCGGACGTGCATGCGCAGGCACTTCGGGCAGCCCCGCATACATCGGATCCTCCTGCGAGTGACGCTGGATGAAGCGCTTGACGCGCGTGTCTTCGAGCGAGTGAAAGCTGATTACCGCCAGCCGCCCGCCGGACTTCAGCGCGTCGAGCGAGCCCTCGAGCGCAGCATCGATTTCCTCGAGCTCGCGATTGATATGAATGCGAATCGCCTGGAATGTCCGTGTCGCCGGATGCTTGCCGGGCTCGCGCGTACGCACCGCGCCGGCGACGATGTCGGCAAGCTCTTTGGTACGTGCAATCGGCGCTTCGCGGCGGCGCGCGACGATCGCGCGCGCAATGCCTTTCGCAAAGCGCTCTTCGCCGTACTCCTTGATGACGCGCGCAATCTCCGACTCGGGCGCGCGCGCCAACCATTCGGCCGCAGTCATGCCGGCGCTGTTGTCCATGCGCATGTCCAACGGACCGTCCTGCGCGAAGCTGAAACCGCGCGCGGCATCGTCGAGCTGCGGCGAGGACACACCGAGATCGAGCAGCACACCGTCGAGCTTTCCTGCGAGTCCCAAGCTCGTCACGATCGAAAGCAATTGCGAAAACGGGCTACTCACGAGCGTCAATCGAGCGTCATTTGCGAAACGTTCACGACCGGCCCGAATTGCTTCGGGATCCCGATCAATTGCGATAACCCTGCCCTCCTCGCCGATTCGCTCCAGAATCGCTGCCGTGTGCCCGCCGCGACCGAACGTCGCATCGAGGTAGCGACCGCCGCGTTTGACATCGAGCGCTACCAGCACTTCCTCGAGAAGTACCGGCGTGTGTTGCCATGCCACGACCGCCCTTCAGAGCGACAGCGACGCGAGCTCCGGCGGCAGCTCTTCCGCAGGCTCTTCGGCCTGCAGCCACTGCTCCCGGCTCTCGTTCCACTGCGCCTCGTCCCAAAGCTCGAAGCGGTTGCCTTGACCGATCAACATCGCGGTCTTCGACAACTTCGCGAACTCACGCAGGCTGGAGGGCAGGAGGATTCGGCCGCTGCCGTCGAGCTCGAGGTCCGTGGCGTGACCGATCATCAATCGCTGCAGACGACGCGCGACGGGATTCAGCGTCGGGAGTCTGCGCAGCTTCAGCTCGATTTCTTCCCATTCAGGGAGCGGATAGATCAGCAAGCACGGGTCCGAGCGGTCGACGGTGGCGATGAGCCGTCCGTTCGAGCGCTCGAAGATGCGCTCGCGATAACGGGTCGGCATGGCCAGCCGGCCCTTCGAGTCGAGCGTCACCTTGTTTGCACCGCGGAACATGGCTCATCTGGGGCAGCCTGGGCACTTCATGCCCCTCTTCCCCATTCTTTCCCACTTTTTCCCACCTTGTGTGTGATATTGGTTCCGCTCTTCGTGCGTGTCAAAAAAATCTTCGGAAATTCCCTTTTTGCGACAGTCACTTAGCTGTCCAGATATCCAGGGCCGCTCGAACGCTCGAAAGCGTGTCAATCTGGATCAAAGGGTTACAGAAATTTGTTGAAGTGGCGGCACAAGCATAGTTTTGCCGACACCGCAAGCCCCTCTGCGCACATCAACGAAGGATCTGCGCAAAGTCGCGCAAACTCGGGCCCAAAAAACGATCAATTCGGGCACGCGCAGGCACCAAGTTGGATCGTTAGGGAGATATTAATGGACGTCAGCTATGGACCGATTACATGCAGGAGCGTATTTAGTTATTATAAACGTTCTGCCCCTAACGAGTGGGCTCGGGGCGTGGGGCTCGAGACTGGCCACAGGCCTACAGCCTCGGGTCTTGCCTCTCGGCATTTCGGGCTCCACCATCCTTTGCGGGAGTCGGCTAGACAATCGCTGCGCCTTTCGTGGCGTGGAGGAAAGTCCGGGCTCCAAGGGCAAGGCGCCAGGTAACACCTGGGGGACGTGAGTCCACGGAAAGTGCAACAGAAAGCAAACCGCCTAAGTCGCCTCTTCGAGGCGGCCGGCAAGGGTGAAACGGTGCGGTAAGAGCGCACCGCGTCGGTGGTAACACTCGACGGCACGGCAAACCCCGCCTGGAGCAAGACCAAATAGGGAAGCACGCGGCAGCATCTTCGGATGCGTCGCACATGCGGCCCGCATGGCTTCCGGGTAGGTCGCTTGAGGTGCGCGGTGACGCGCATCCCAGATGAATGATTGTCCTCGACAGAACCCGGCTTATCGGCCGACTCCTTGCTTTCAGGCTGTAGGCTGCAGGTTGAGCGCGCGTTCGCGCGCCGGCTCTGCCCTCGCCCGCGCTACGCTCTGCGGGCCTCTCTCCAAGGAAGAGGCCGTGGACTGCGCGTCTCGCGAGCCAGCGAACAGTCTCGAGTCACGAGTCCCCGCGCTTCACGCTATCGGCCCTTCCCCGCCATTGCCACCGCCGCCGCATACAGCTCGCTGCGTTTCTCGCCGGTCACGCGCGCTGCGATCTTTGCGGCTTGGGCGGGAGAAACTTCCTCGAGCAACGCACGCAACAAACGCTCGGTGTCGATGCTGCCGCGTTGATTTTCCGTGCGCGCACCGCGCACGACGATGACGAGCTCACCGCGCTGCATGTCCGCATCGGCGGCGGCACGCTGCGCAAGCTCGCCGAGCGTACCTGCGTAATGCGTTTCGAAATGCTTGGTGATCTCGCGGCTGATCGACGCTTCGCGATCGGCGCCGAGCTCGCGCGCCATGTCCTCGAGCGTTTCGACGAGACGATGCGGCGCCTCGTAAAAGACCAACGTGCGCGGCTCGTTCGCGAGCTCGGCAAGTCGTTCGCGGCGTGCCGCTGCTTTCGCCGGAAGAAATCCTTCGAACGCGAATCGATCGGTCGGCAAGCCCGATACGGACAACGCCGCGATCGCCGCACATGCACCGGGTACTGCAATCGCTGCATATCCCGCGCGACGCGCAGCCGCGACTAGGCTGAAGCCCGGATCGCTGATCAAGGGCGTCCCCGCATCCGAGACGAGCGCGACGGACTTACCCTTCGCAAGCTCACCGAGCACTTCGATTGTCTTCTCCGCTTCGTTGTGCTCGTGAAACGCAATTGTCGGCGTATCGAGTCCAAATGCCCGCAACAATTGTCGCGTGTGCCGCGTATCCTCGGCGGCAATCAGATCCACAGCGCCCAGAATTTCTCTGGCGCGCGGCGTCAAATCGCTCAAGTTGCCGATCGGCGTCGCCACGACGTAGAGCGTGCTCGGCGAGACGATGGCGTCCTCGGATCGGATCGGCATGGGCGAGGTCCTATAATGCGGGAGCCCAAGCGTACCGCGGGGTTCGCAAACGGAGAACGGAACGTAATGCACTACCAGCCGACATCCCTCCTTCGAGCGCTCGCGTGCGCATGGCTGGCGCTCGCGTTGAGCGCGTGCGAAACGACCGTCGATCGCGGACCCGAGCGGCCGGCGCTGAATCGCCAATTCGAGCAAGCGGAGCGGCTCTCGCGCGAAGGCAATGCATCGCAGGCCGCGCGCATGTTCGAACAGCTCGCATATCAATCGCCCGGCGAGCTCCGCGATCGCATGCTCTTGCGCGCCGCGAAGGAATATCTGCGAGCGGACGAGACGGATCAGGCTGCTGCAACACTCCGGCAAGTCAATCCGACACTGCCGACACGCGATCTCGCCGCACGAGCGATCGTGTCTGCCGATCTTGCGCTGCGCGCTCAGCGAGCCGAGCGAGCGCTCACGGAGCTGAATCAAATTCCGCAACCGCTGCCGCAGGAAGCGCTTCCTGACATTCTCGCGCTGCGCGCGCGCGCGCTGTTTGCGTTGAACCGGCCGGCGGCGGCGATCATGGCTGCACTCGATCGCGAACGCTTGCTCGACACGCCGGAAGAACAGCGCGCGAATCAACGGTTGATCTGGGAGGGCTTGCAACGAAGTGCGAGCACGAACGCCGACTTCACGCCGCCGCCGGGCGCCAACTCGATCGTGACCGGCTGGCTCGAGCTCGGACGCGCAGCGCTCGTCGCAGCTCGCAACCCATTCACGGCAACGACCGACCTCAACACATGGCGCTCTCGCTTTCCGACGCACCCGGCGAATGAGCTGTTGAACGACGAAGTGCTGCCGGCGCTCGGTGTCGGGCTCGAGTATCCGCCGCAGATTGCCCTCGTGCTTCCGCTCTCCGGACGGCAGGCAGTCAACGGAATTCCGGTGCGCGACGGTTTTCTCGCTGCGTTGTTACAACAGGAGCAAAGTCGCCGACCGGTCGTGAACGTCTACGATTCGGCGGCGATGGGTGCAACGACCGCTTATCGTCGCGCCATCGCCGACGGCGCGCAGTTCATCGTCGGTCCGTTGCTCAAGGATGAAGTCACGGCGCTCGCGGCTTCGAACGAAGTCGCCGTATTGACGCTGGCGTTGAATCAAGTTGCCGACGAAACGGCATCGACGCCGGCGCTCATGTTCCAATTTGCGCTCGATCCCGAAGAGGAAGCGCGCCAGGTGGCGCAGCGCCTCGCCGCCGAAGGGCGCATGCGTGGTCTCGTGCTGCTACCGAACGACGACTGGGGTCAACGCATCTTCCGTGCGTTCGATACCGAGTTCAAGACGCTCGGCGGCACGATCGCTGCGTTGCGTTTCTACGATCCCAACTCGCGCGATTACACGACGCCGATCACACAGCTCCTGCTGATCGACGAAAGCCGTGCGCGCGCCAATGCATTGACCGCGATCATTGGGCAGCGACTCGAGTTCGAGCCGCGTCAACGCGGCGATGCGCAATTCATCTTTATCGGCGCGTTCCCGTCACAAGGTCGTTCGCTGCGTCCGGCTTTGCGCTTCCATCTCACCGAAGACTTGCCCATCTACGCGACGTCGCACATTTTCGAGCCCGATGCCGAGGCGAACACGGACATCAATGGCGTGCAGTTTCCGCACATGCCGCTCGTGATCTCGCCTGACGCCGTTTCGATGGAGATGCGCAGGACGTTGAGCTCATATTGGCCCGCACGCGCGCGCAGCAATGCGCGACTGTATGCGTTCGGCTTCGACGCCTATCGGCTCATACCGCTCTTGAAGGCCGGACGGTTCGGTGCTGCGAATGCCGTACCCGGCATGACCGGCCTGCTATCGATCGACTCGAAAGGCCGCGTCAGGCGCGAGCTCGGCTGGGCGCGCGTCGTCGATGGACATCCGATTCCGCTCGACATGCCGCAAGTGGCCACATCCTTGCGCTGACGAGCCCGCAAAGATCTCGGACGATCCAAGGAAGGAACAATGTCATGGACGACAGCATGCGCAAGGCCGTAGGTACTGCAGCCGAACAAGCTGCATTCGACTTCTTGCTCGCGAGAGGCTTGAAGCCGATCACGCGAAATTACCGCTGCCGCGGCGGCGAGCTGGATATCGTGATGCTTGACGGCAAGACGCTCGCGTTCGTCGAAGTGCGATTTCGGGCGACGTCGAACTTCGGCGGAGCGGCAGACTCGGTGACTTGGCACAAGCAACGCCGGATCATTTTCGCCGCTCGACACTTTCTGATGACGCACCGCGGCTTGAGCCATCTGCCGGGGCGGTTCGATATCGTCGCCATAGACGGAAACATTCAGGCGCCTCGGATCGAATGGTTGAAGGCAGCGTTTACGGCGGACAGGTGAACCTGTGGTTGGCGACGGGCCACAGGCGACAGGCTACAGTTCGCGCGCAGCGCGCGACCAATCCCTCTCGCCTTGCGGGACAGGTCGCAGAGCGAAGGCGTGCGAGCGGGGGAAGTAAGGAGCGCGGTAGCGCACCAGCCAATTCTCAATTCTCCATTCTCAATTCTCATTTACCTAAGAATTCACCCGAGAGATGTTCAAGCGCCTCCGCATCCTCATCCTCCTTCTGATCCTGCTGTTCGTCGCGTTGAACACGTACTTCGATCGCGTGTACACGACGGATTGGGATCGTCCCCTGTACGTCACGCTCTTTCCGATCAATGGCGACGGGAGTCCCACGAGCGAGCGTTACATCGCAGCGTCGGCGAACGCCGATTTTTCGACGCTCGAATCGTTCTTCGAGCGGCAGGCGCGCCGTTACGGGGTCGAGCTCGAACACCCGGTGCGCTTCGCGCGGGGCCCGCAGATCCGCGAGATCCCGCCGATGCTCGCACCGGATACAGGGCTGCTCGGAACGATGTGGTGGAGCCTCCGGACCCGCTATTGGGCGTGGCGCGTCGCGGATCATGGCGATGCGCCGAAACCCGACATCGAATTGTTCGTGCTCTATTACGACCCTGCGACTTCGCCTGCGCTTCCGCATTCGGTCGGCCTACAGAAGGGATTGTTCGGGATCGTGCATGCTTTCGCCGATCGCACGATGGAAGGCTCGAACGATATCGTGATCGCTCACGAGTTGTTGCATACGCTCGGCGCGATCGACAAGTACGCACCCGGCACGAATCAACCGCTGGATCCGATCGGCCTTGCGGATCCCGAGCGCGAGCCGCTATATCCGCAAACGTACGCGGAGCTGATGGCGGGACGCATTGCGATTTCGGAAGCGAGCTCGGAGATTCCCGAATCGCTGCACGAAGTCGTGATTGGCCCGCTCACCGCGAGCGAGATCGGTTGGATGCGCAACTGAAATCGCACACCGTGACGAACCGAAGTGCAGCATCGCCATGAGCGCGGCCGTTCACACCATGCCTGTTCCGCCGCTTACTTGCACCGACGTCGATGTCGAGGTCGCCGGTCGCGTGCTCGTTCATCGCCTCACGATGTCGCTACCGAAGGGGAGCATTACGAGCGTTCTCGGCTGCAACGGCGCGGGCAAGACGCTAACGCTGCACACATTGGCCGGCCTGCGAGCCCCTAGCGCCGGCACGATCTGCGTCGGTGGTCGGGATCTCTCCACCTGGCATCGTAAGGAATTGGCGCGCGAATTGGGCCTGTTGGCGCAGACGACCGAAGATCCGTTTCCGTCGACCGTGCTCGATGCCGTGCTCGTCGGCCGCCATCCGCACATCGGTTTCTGGCGATGGGAAAGCGAGCGCGACAAGGAGATTGCGCGCGAAGCGCTTGCACTGGTGGGACTGAGCGAGCTCGAGGAACGCGAGCTTGGAACGCTGTCCGGCGGCGAGCGCCGGAGGGTCGCGATCGCGACCCTCCTCGCGCAGGATCCAAACATTCTGATCCTCGACGAGCCGCTCAATCACCTCGACCCGCATCACCAGCTCTCGGTGCTGCAATTGCTACGCAAGCGCGCTGCAGAAGGACGCACGATCGTCATGAGCTTGCACGATGTGGGGCTGGCGGCGCGGTTTACGGATCGCGCGCTGCTCTTATTCGGCAACGGCGAATGGCAGGACGGCGCGACAACCGACGTGCTCAATGAAGCATCGATCTCGAGGCTTTATGGAACGCGAGCC
>DATCLP010000108.1:0-2887 GCA_036563855.1 Steroidobacteraceae bacterium
GTACTCGATCGGACGATGCGGGAACGCAGCGTTCACAGCTTCGGCGTTCTTGGCAGCAGCACCTGCCGTGAGGTGGCCATAGCACCCAGGCCAATCCGGACAGCCGAGACCGGCATCGCTCAAACGAACCCATGCGCCCATGACGATGACGCACAATGCGAGCAGCACGCCGATGACGGCCATGCGCCGAAAATAAACGACACGCAGCGATTCGGTATTCATGAGCCGGCTATCCGATATGCGACAGCTTCAATAGTTTCTTGAGGTCTTCCAGCAGCGCCTTATCGGGAGCGTCCGGCGCATAGCTCATCATGAGATTGCCGAGCGGATCCACGATGTAGATCCGACCGGCCTGGTCCACGGGCACGTCTCCGTATTGCGGAAACTGAGCCAGCCATTCGCGATCGCTGACTTCATCGGCGCGCGCGACGATCAGTCCTGCATGCTCTTCGTCGAGATAGCTCACGTCGCAACAATCGGCCGTGGCGAAGAAGACGCCTCGAACGCGGGCTGCATCTTTGCCGAGCGCCAGGCGTGTCTGGCGCATGAGCGTGAGCGCTTCGCGGCAGCGCGCATCGCATTGACCGTTGCCGATGTACACGAGCGTCCACTTGCCAGTGAGGATGTCTTCTTCGATCGGCAGATCCTGCGGGCTCAAGAACGTATTCGGCTTCAAAGGCCGCGGCGGATCGATGAGGTCCCCTTTGTTGACCAGGCCACCGGGACGCCAGCCGGCACCGTAGTACATGACGAATGCGATCGCCAGCGGCACGAGAAACAAGGCGGCGAGCAGCCATAGTTGCGCACGAGAGCTGCCGCGATTCGATTCAGACGGAGCCGGTTCGGTCATCGGTGTGTTTGTTCCTGAAGCTCAAGAGTACGTACACGATCAGGATAACGAGCCCGAGCCCGAACCACTGCACCGCATAGGCGATGTGCCGGCCGGGTCCAAAGTCGGGCGCGACGATACCGGCTCGCTCGAATCCATCGGGCTCCGAGGAATCGAGCCGCACGATGTAGCGTGCGAGCGGGCGTCCGAGCGCACGCTCGAGGTCGGCATGCTCGGGAAAATTCATCACGCGCGGCCAGCTCTCGCTCGACGTACTCGAGCCCATGCGGATGCCAGGCCGAGGCAATTCATCCAGCCGACCGCGAATCGTGCGTTCGTTGCCCTCGACTGCAACGTTCGGCAGTACGGCGCGAGACTGTCCGATCGGCAACCAGCCTCGATCCACGAGAATCCATCCGCCTTCCCGCACTTCGAACGGCGTGAGTACTCGATAGCCGGGCATGCCGTGCCGCGAGGGCATGTTGTCCAGCAGCACTTGGCGGTCGCTGTCGTAGCGACCGGTCGCAGTCACGGTCTGATATCGCGGCAGCTCAGCGTCGACAGAGGTGAGCGGACGAACGCTTGCAGCACCTGCGGCAATCTGCTCAAGGATCTGTCGCTTTTCGCCGGCACGGTCGAGCTGCCACATTCCTAGGTTGCCGACGCTCACGATCCCGACGAGCGCCAGCACGGTGCCCTGTAGGGTTGGAGCGAATCGACGGCCGGACAGCGTTGCCACGTATATACTCGCCGGAACAGTCGTCACACGGCAGCGGTTGCGCTTACGATCAGATCCGAAATCAGCTCGAGATTCCTCCAAGCGCGCCCGCTCCAATCCCTTGGTCTTTCGCCCATGTCCCTCATCAAATTCCTGATCATCGCGTGCCTGATCGCCATCATCGTAAGTCTTGGCTCAGGCCTGTTTCACCTCGTCAACGACAAGGGCGGCTCGAAAAAGATGGTCCGCGCGCTCACCGTGCGCGTCGGATTGTCAGTAGCGCTGTTCATTCTGCTCTTCATCGCCTGGTCGCAGGGGCTTATCGCGCCCCACGGCGTCGGTCGATGAAGGCTGGTTCGCGACTGTCGAGTCGCGAACCGCGATTCATGATCCACGATCCGTGACTCGAGGGACTGGCCGGTGTTTTGCCGGCCAGTCGTCTCCATTGTGTTTCGTCAGAGCCAGTAGACGAATACGAACAAGCCCAACCAGACCACGTCGACGAAGTGCCAATACCACGCGACGCCTTCGAACGCGAAGTGATGCGTCGGCGTGAAATGACCCTTCAAGCAGCGGAACCACACGACGGTCAGCATGATCGCACCCAGCGTCACGTGGAAGCCGTGGAAGCCGGTGAGCATGAAGAACGTCGAGCCGTAAATGCCGGTGCTGAGCTTGAGGTTCAGCTCGTGGTACGCGTGGATGTACTCGGTCGCCTGCAAGTAGACGAACAAGAAGCCGAGCAGGAAGGTTGCAGCCAAGAAGGTGTTGAGCACTCCGCGCTTACCCGCCTTGAGGGCATGGTGCGCGATCGTGACCGTCACGCCGGACAGCAACAGGATGGCGGTATTGATGGCCGGCAGATCGAACGCGGGAATCGTTTCGAATTCGCCGCCGACGTTCGCCGGACCGTTCGAAGGCCACGCCGCTTCGAAATCCGGCCACAAGAGGTATTTCGTGAAGAACTTGACGCCCTCGCCGCCCAGCCAGGGAACCGAGAGCTGACGCGCGTAGAACAGCGCTCCGAAGAACGCCGCGAAGAACATCACTTCGGAGAAGATGAACCACATCATTCCCATGCGGAATGAGCGGTCCACGGCGGCGTTGTACAACCGCGCTTCGCTTTCCTTGATCACAGCGCCGAACCAGCCGACGAACATCACGGCCAGCAGCACAAGCCCTGCGCTCATGACGAGCGGACCGGCGCCGGAACCGTTCAGCCAGAGCGCTGCTCCGCCCACGGTCGTGAACAGGGCGACCGAGCCGACGATCGGCCACGGGCTGCCGTGCGGAACGTAATACTTATCGGAAGGGGCAGAAGAATGTGCGTGGGCCATGAT
>DATCLP010000109.1:0-17611 GCA_036563855.1 Steroidobacteraceae bacterium
GTTATACGCTGTATGCGAATACGCAAGTGCGCAGCCTCGACATCCAACTCGAGCGCTGGAACTCGAATAAGGGAGTCGGCAAGACGGCGGCCAATTTGCGCCGCGATGCTCTCGGAGTCTTGGCGCGTCTGCGACCGCAACCGAACGCCGAGTCTCTCGAAGAGTTCAAGCGTTTCCTGATGGCATGGCGTCCGGTACCCGTTGCACCCCTTGCAGCGCCAGGTTTGTCGATGCACGGGCAGATGCGTGCGATCGATTTCCAAGTCATGCGCGGCGATCGCATCGTCGCGGGCACGACCGTGAGCCGCGTGACTCACGAGTGGGAGGCACCGGGTTGGGATCGCAAGCTTCAGCAAGCCGTGCTGGCTGCGGGCGGCCGCTTCGTGGGACCTCTGAAGTCGCCGAACGAGCCTTGGCATTTCGAGTATCGCGTTCCGAGCGCGGCTGAAGCCACGAATCAGGTCGCATCCGCGCGTTAAGGCGCGGGCCAGGATCCATTCCACACTCTCGCACATTGAAGCCTGCGAGGCTGAAGACGGAAGGTGGAGCGCGCCTAGCGCGCTTTCCTGTATCTATCGCGTGCAGCCGCGCTGTCCCACGCGGAGGAATGCAATGCTCATCGCTCGAAACCCATTGGCGCGATCCGTCATCCTCGCAGGGTTCATGTCATTGCTCACGGCTTGTGCGACGCCGGAAATGCAAGTGCGCGTGCAGCAAGCCGAGGAAGGTCTGCCGAAGTGCAAGACATTTGCATGGCATGTTCCGCCTGGCGACGTGGTTTCGCTGACCGCTCAACGGGTCAGATCGGCGGTCATGGTGCAGCTCGAGACCAAGGGTTACGGGGTCGTCGAAGAGAACGCGGACTGCCGCATCGCGTATTTCCTGAGAACGCGTGAAATTCCGAAGGCCAAGCCAGGCGTCGGCATCGGTGTCGGCGGAGGGTCGCGCGGAGTCGGCGGCGGCATCGGCGTATCGCTCCCGGTCGGCGGCAAATCGGGGTACGCGGGCACCTTCACGTTGGACGTGATCGACGCGGCCAAGAATGTGCAAGTCTGGAGCGGTTCGGTCGACGTCGAGCTCGAAGGGCCGGATCTGTCGGAAGAAGACGCCCGTAAGCTCGCCGAACACGTGCTTTCCGCGTATCCGGACGCGGAATCGACATAAGAGTCCGGTGCGGGGATGCCGCGCGGTGAGGGATTCCCCCCAACGTGCGCTTGCGCAAACGGCCCTACCAAAACTGCTTACAGCTTCGGGCTGCTGTTCGCTAAGCTAATGACTCGACGAATTCGGGACACGAATTCGATTCGATTCCTGGCACAACGCGACGAGGAGCTCGCAATGAGAAAAGTAAAGGGTTTGATGTGTGTGGGGGTGGCCGTCTTGCTCGCGGCCTGCACAGCGACTCCGCCGAAACCGAAGGGGCCAGACCTCTCCGGCAATTGGATTCTGACGACCGAAACGCCGATGGGCTCGCAGGACAGCGACATGGTCGTGCAACAGAACGGCGAGGAACTCACCGGCACGATTACGAGCCCGATGGGCTCGATCGATTACAAGGGCAAGATCACTGGCGGCAAGGACGTTGCGTTCGGTTTCACGTTCGATGCTCAAGGCATGACGCTGCAGATCGATTTCACCGGCGAGCTCAAGGACAACGACACGATCCAGGGCACGGCGAAGCTCGGCGATTTCGGCGAAGGCAACTTCACCGCCAAGCGCAAGACGACCTGATACTCTATCCGTCCTCTCCCGCGCGTGCGGGAGAGGACGTGCGTTGCGATTCGAACGCACCCGTTCTCTCCAGCAGCTCCACTCGCGGCGGAATCCACGGCACCGAATCCGTCGTACAAGGCCTTCCCGGCTCTATCTCGATTTCAGCAAAGCTGAGCGCGCGCTCGTGATCGAAGCGCGCATCTCCCAAGATCCACTTGTCTTCGTGCTGCACGAGCCACGGCGCACGGGCAAACCGCAGGAAGGCGCCTGCCTGACAGTCGCGCTCCAATGCGCTCGCCAGGAGCCGATGCGGAGTGCGTGTCTCTCCGCCCCAAACGATCGCTTCATTGCTCGCTGCGGCGATCGGGGAATTCGGTGCCGTGCGCTCTGCGCTCGGGCTGCGACCCGGACATGCGGCGGCCGACATGAGCTTCGGCGCAATCGATAACAAAGCCTGGCGGACGAACGAAGCTTCGGCGTCGGAATGCACGAACTGCACCTGCCAACACACCGGGTTTACCGGCAGCGGCGTCAGCACGATGTCCAGCAATTCGCCTTCCGAAAACGTTCGTGAAGCGATCGCCTGCGCTCGGTCGCGAGCGATCGCGCTCGACGCGCCGAAAGCTGCGTTGATCGAAAGCCAGAGTGCAATCGACAACTTGAGCACGTGCGACGGCTGCATGAGCTTACCGGCTGCAAGCATCGCAATCGTGAAGGCGAGAAGCGCAACGCTTGCGCCGCGCGGCACCAATCCCGTCGTGAAGCTGAGCAGCACGCCTGCTGCGAGCACGAGCGAGATGAAAACCTTCGCGGTCGTCGAGCGGACGAAGAACACGAGCGGCGCGCACGCCGCCCAGAACAACGGCTCGACGATGAATACCGCATCGCCGTAGTACCAACGATTGTCGAACGGCCAGAACGGATGCACGCCGTAGGAGTTCGTGAAATCGAGAGCGATATGGAGCAACGTGGCAAGACAGGCGATCGCGGCGAGCTGCATTCGATCGGCCCATGACACGGTATACCGCTGCCATCGACACCACGCTTCGCAGGCGAGGTACAAGAGTGCAGCGATCCCGAGCGCACCGAGAATCGTGTGCGTATGGCCGCGGTGATGCAGCAGGTAATGCAGCTTGTCGTCGAGAATGCGCGAAGGCAGGAAATCCAGATCCGGCAGATTGCTGCCGAACGCCATGATTCCCACGAACAGATTGCGGCGTGTCGTTGCTGGAAGCATTGCCGACTTTGCGGAAGGCAATCGCGAGGCTACTTCTCCCACGAGAACGCCGACGAGCGTGTGAGTGATGTTGTCCAACTGGAGGCTACAGGCTACAGGTGACGGGCTACAGCTTACCTAGGGCGCTGGGCTCTGGGCACTGGGCGCTGCTTGAGGGAGACGTGATTGAGTAGTGTAGGCCGCGCGAAGCGCGCACGACCGCCTCTCCCGGGTGGGAGAGGCCGCAGAGCGAAGCGTGCGGGTGAGGGTCAGAACGCCCGCACAATCGCCACCACCACCAAAATCGGCAGCGCAACGATGGCGACGACCAGCAAGATCAGAAACAGCGTAAAGCCAATCACGAACCAGCGACTGCTGCGAGTGGCGCCGCCGGGATCCAAGTGATAGCGCTCGAGCAATGCGAGGTTGCGCATGTTCGCTTTGAAGCCGGCGTCGAACAGGTCGCCGGCGAAGGGAATCGCGCCGATCAGCGTTTCGAGCAGCACGTTGCCCGACATCCGCAGGAGCACACTGCGGGGTGCGCCCAGCAGGCGCGCCTCGTTCAAGATGAAAACCGACATGAGCGCGCCGATGGCATCGCCTACGCCCGGGATGAGCCCGATCAGTGCATCGAGCCCGATCCGAAAGCCGCCGGGTAAGGGAATCGAGTTATCGAGCAGCCAAGCCAGCGAGCGCAGCCGTTCCAGCCTCGCTTGCGCGTTCGCAGGGCCTGGGGTCGGGATGGCAGCAGCGGGTTGCATAATGGGTTGTCCTCGAGCCTGAACGTCCTCACTTGTGACGGGTTCCGCAAGTCGCAAGGTTGCATGACACAGTTCGTTACAATCGAAAACGCCGTCCGCCGCCGAATCCCGCCATTATTCGCAAGGTTATGGGCGATCCTCAGCATATTCTGATCGTCGACGACGATCGCGAGATCCGGACTCTCCTGCGCGAGTATCTCGAGAAGAATGGATATCGCGCTACGGCGGTGGCCGACGGCAAAGGTATGCGGCGTGCGCTCGAGCAGTCGCACGTCGACCTCATCATCCTCGATCTCATGCTTCCCGGCGAAGACGGGCTGAGCCTTTGCCGCGAACTGCGCACCAAGTCTCAAGTTCCGGTATTGATGCTGACTGCGCTCGGCGAGGAAGTCGATCGCGTCGTCGGTCTCGAAATCGGTGCAGACGACTACCTTCCGAAGCCGTTCAGCCCGCGAGAGCTTCTCGGACGTATCAAGGCGATTCTGCGCCGCACGGCCTACATGCCGCGCGAGCCCGTACCGGAATCCGTACGAGGCTACCGGTTCGGCGATTGGGAGCTCGACACGACCACTCGGGAGCTCAAGCACAAGGATGGAACAACCGTGAGCTTGAGCGGTGCCGAGTTCAGATTGCTCACCGTCTTGCTTGCGCATCCGAAACGAGTGCTTTCGCGCGCACAGCTCATGGAGCTCGTGCGCGGTCGCGATCTCGATCCGTTCGATCGCAGCATCGACGTACGCATCAGCCGGTTGCGGCAGACGCTACGTGACGATGCACGCTCGCCGACGATCATCAAGACCGTCTACGGGGAGGGGTACGTCATCGGCGTACCGGTCGAGCAGTTGTGATGCGTCTGGTGCCGGATTCGCTGTTCTGGCGTCTATTCGTAGCGATTCTCGGCGTCGTCATCGTCACGCTGCTGATCATTCTCGGGCTGATCGTGCGCGAGCGGCGCGAGTTCGCCTTACTCGGCCCCGCCGCAAATGCAGCCATATCGAACATCGCTGAATCCATCGAAAGCTTGGCGAAGCGGCCGCCGGAAGAACGCACTCAAGCGATCGAAGAACTACGCGAGCAACGCCGCTCCTTGCAGGATCTGCGCCGTGCGCGCATCACGGCGCGGCGGGAGAGCCGGGAAATCCTCGAGCGAGCGATCGTGACGCGTTTGCAAGAGACACTCGGCAGCGATTTCGAGGTACGGGCAATCGGGTCGGAACGATTGCCGCGTCGGTTCGTCGTGCTCGACGACGACCGCGGAGGCGAAATTGGAGCAGCAGCCGCGGCCGCTGCAGCCGACCTGCGTCCATTCGCGCTCGAAGTCGTCTTTCCGGACGGCGAGTCGATCTCGTTTCGAATGCCGGCGCCGCGACCAGGACCGCAGCTTCAGCGGCGCATATTCTTCGATTTCGGCTTGCTGACGCTCACGCTCGGCATTGCGTTGTACGCGATGACGCGCACGATCACTCGTCCGCTCGGCAAGCTGGCGAAAGCCGCCGATGCCGTCGGACGCGGCTTGAACGTCGAGCCTCTGCCCGAAGAAGGCGGTCGCGAGCTGCGCGCTGCAACCCGCGCATTCAATGCGATGCAGGAGCGCTTGCGACGCTATCTCGACAGCCGTACGCGCGTGTTGGCGGCGATGTCGCACGACATGCGAACGCCGTTGACGCGTTTACGGCTGCGCGTCGAGTCGATCGAGGACGAGCAGCTTCGCGCGAAGTTCAACGCGGACCTCGATGAAATGAATGCAATGATTCAAGGTGCGCTCGGCGTCTTCCGCGGCTTGAACGACGACGAGGCGGTCGCGCCGATCGACATCAACGAGCTGCTCACGGCGCTGCGCGATCAGAACGTCGAGCTTGGTCACGACGTGATGGTCAGCGGCCGAGCGCTCGAGCCCTATATCGGCAAGCCGCTCGCCTTGAAACGGTGTTTGGGGAACTTGATTCAAAACGCCATTCAATACGGCCATCAGGCGCAGATCCTCGTCGAGGACGGGGCCGAGCTCGTCATCCGTATTCGCGACCGAGGGCCCGGTATTCCGCCAGAAGCGCTGAGCAAAGTGTTCGAGCCGTTCTTCCGTTTGGAAGGTTCGCGCAATCGCGACACGGGCGGCATGGGGCTCGGCTTGAGCATTGCGCGCGATATCGTGCAAGCGCACGGCGGCACACTAACGTTGAAGAATCTCGCGGCCGGACTGGAAGCCGAATTGGTGCTCCCGCGCCCGAAGCAGTAAATTGCGGGCGAAACAGTTCGTAACGATTGCTCACTGCCGGTTCAGCTACCGCCCTCTACATTGTCATCACGCGCCACCGACGGTGGCTTTGATGGAGATGACGATGAAATTGCGAACTGCATTCATTCCGATGGTGTTGCTGATGGCCGGCGCGACGGCTTGGGCGCAAGCGCCCGCACACGGCGAGCGCGCCCAGAAGTACATCGACCGACTCGAGGTGCTGCTCGAATTGGATGCTCATCAGAAACAGGAAGTGCAGAAGATCCTCGATGCTCGCGCCGCGGAAGCTCGTGCGAAGCGTCAGGAGCTGCGCGCGAGCGGAACGCGACCGACGCCCGAAGAGATCAAGGCCCAGCGCGAGACCGCGCGAAAGGAGACGCGCGAGGAGCTGTCGAAGATCTTGAGCGAGGAACAGCTCAAGAAGTTCGATGCGCTGATGGCTGAGGAGATGCAGAAACAGCGGCCGCGGCGTCGTGCGCGATAACGCGGTCCGAATTCAGCCGGCGTTCATCGAAAGAACGGGGCGGCCAAGAGCCGCCCTGTTTCTTGGTGATCGTTCTTTCCGTTGATCGGGTCGAGGCTCACGTGAGCCTTTCGACGCGGTGCCGCGTCATGATACCGCCCCGCTCGATTTGCGACGGCGGCTCATCTCGATCGTACGACCCGCCGTATGCATTGAACGGATACTCGCCCGCAACCGAACGCGTACGTCCGTATGCGGGCTCGGTTTCCGGACCGCCCACAGCGCTGTAGTCTGCTGGATCGTCGAACAGCTCCGACTCAGGTGCCTGCTCGACGAGCTCGTTCGGCACACCCGGCGTGGCGGCTTCGAGCTCCAAAGGCAGCTGTTGCTTGGGCATGACGACTCCTCCACGCGTTACCGTTCTAGAACAACTGTCGCCGGCTTGGGTGAGTTCCGGCGCAATGAATTAGCGCGGATCGAGAAGCGCACGCAATGCGGCGGGGTCGAGCGGCTTGCGCAACAGCGGTAGCTCCATGGAAGGTTTCGGTTCGGACGCGTGACTCAGCCCGATGACTTTCGCGCGCTGGGTTTGGTTCTCGTCGAGGCCGCGTGCGAAGGCCTCTACGTCGATCGATCCGTCGGCATCGATCAGGATTGCATCGGGTCCCCATTCGCGCGCCTTTTGACGGGCCGTCGCGGTGTCGTAGGCAGCGAGCGCTTGAAATCCTTCGAGCTGCACGAGCAATGCGAGGCTGTCTGCTGCGTCCCGATTCGCATCGACGATCAACAACTTCGGGCCAGCCGGTTGAGTCTTGGACGCAGCTGCAAGCCGCAGCTCGGTTCGGCGTTCGCCGTCGGTTTCGCCGATGTCGATCTCGATGTTGAGCGCTCGAGCCACTGCGTCGGCCAATTTCAGCAGCGTGGATGGACCGTCGGCCGCGCGCGAATGTCGGAGCTGCATGCACACACGTTCGCCGTCGCGTACGGCGCGCAGACTGATTCGACCACGGGTTGGAGACCGATCCACCGCATCAAACATGACGGCAAGGAGCACATCTTTCAGCCGTGCGCGAGGCACGAGCACGACGAGATTCGGTTCGATCTCCGTCGTGAGCTCGAGTCGCTGCAGGTCGTGCCGCAAGTCGTGAGCGCATTCCTCGAGCAGCGTGCTGAGATCGCATTCGGGTGCTGCAGAAGCGGGCGCTACTTCTTCGAGGATGCGGGCAAACGTTCCTGCCGTACGGCCGAGCTGTTGCTGGAGAAGCTTCAAGCAATCGGCCGGCGGAATGCGCGACGAGCCGGCGCCGAGCGCCTTCTCGAGCAAGTCTGCGCCCGACAGCAGGCCGTGCATGATGTTCTTGAAGTCGTGTTCGAACGTGCCGCGGCGCCGAGCCAGGAGCTGCGCGTGGAGCGCGGCGGCGGCAAGCTCCGCATCGTCGAGCGCAAAGACTGGCTTGTTCATGAGATCCAATCGACGGCGGCCCCGGACCGCAAGAGATCCGGTGAAAGGCGCTGTCGCATCGCAAGGTACCTAAAGCACGCTCGCGGTCGCAAGCGTGCTTGAGGTCAATGGAGCCCGCAGGGTCGGCGTCGACTGGAACCTATCGCAAACTACAGCGTGCCCGCAGGTAACCCGGCGACGCGCGCCGGCGAGTCTTTGCGGTGCCCGTCCGCGGGATTTCCGTTGGTCATCCGCGGCCGCTCATGACGTTTTGAGATGGGTTCTAGGTCTAGGAGAGATGGCCGGTCCAGCGGCCGGCAAGCGTGATGGCGATCCAACACACGATCGAAGCGGCACCTGCGACCCTCGCTGCGGTGCTCGTCGAGAACGCGGTGTCCCAAAGGCCGATGTTGCGTCGGGCGACCCAATGAAAGATCGCCATATTTGCGCCGGCGAGCGCGAGAAGGGCGAATTTCGCCTGAAATGCCGGGTTCGACACGTACCAGCTCGCGCGTGTCAGGAACATGCCGAGCCCAGTGATCAGCGCGATCGCAAAGCTTACCCATGTCCAACGGATGAGCTCGTGCATGAAGCGGCGAGCGGGATAGCGCATCGCGCTCAAGCCGAGCAGGCGAAGATCGACGAAAACGATCGAGCCCACCACGAACATGGCCGTCAGCACGTGGAGCGACTCCAACAGCGGAAACCACCACGTTTCGCCGATGTGCGCTGCGAGCGGCAGCATTTCGAACCGTGTCCAGAAATCAGCCATGGTCAGTCGGACGGGAATAAATAGTCGACGTAAGCGATCCAGCGTCCGGCAAGGATGGTGCCGATCCACGCGAGCAGTCCCACGAGTGCGACTCCGCGCGCGCGAAGAGACGCGACTTCGCCGCGCCGCGCCAGCGCGTATCCGATTGCGGCGAGCGCACACGCGGCGACGAGCGCCGCGAGCTTGATGCCGAATATGGGATTCATGAAGTAGCGGTGCGGCCGCGCAAGGACGAAGATCGAACCGCTGAGGAAGAGCACGGGTAGGGCGGCCCACGTCCAGGGTGCGAGGCGCTGCGACATTTCGACGGGGTCTTGGCTCGGCGCGATCAGGCGCAGCACGCGCAGATTGAAGACGACGATCGAGCCGAGGATGACGGCGATGCTGACCAGATGCAGCGTCTGAGCAATCGGCGGCAGCCCGGGGACGTTGCGCAACCAGTGTACGGCAACGTCATTTGCGGCGCTGTTGGCGATCCAGCGTGCCAGCTCTCGCAACCCGTCGTTCATGGCGGAAAGCGTACTGGAAATGCGTGCGCGTCGGTGGCCGTTGACGTTTGATGACGTCCGTCGCGGAGACGGAACAGGAGATGATGTGCGGATTACGGGGGCGGCATTCGGCGAGCTTCAAGTTATTTTCACGTTCCTCGGCATTCGGGCTGCTAGGATGCACGCCCTTCCAGGAGTATTCATGTCGGATCGGGAACAGTTAGCGGCGTTGGCGGAGCAATTCCGCGCAAGCGGCTTGTTGGGCAAGCCGGGCACGCTGTCGCGGCTGTTCGACTTCCTGCTCGAGCGCACGCTCGCGGGCGAAGCGCCCAAGGAGATCGAGATCGCGCTCGAGGTGTTCGGCAAAAGTCCGGCGTTCGATGTTTCGCAGGACGCGGTCGTTCGCGTTTATGTTCACAAGCTGCGGCGCAGGCTCGACCAATTCGCCGCGACTGCGGCCGATCCGGGTCTCGGCCGGCTTGCCATTCCCAAGGGTGAGTACCGGCTCGTGCTCGAACGGCCTGTCCAGCCGCCGGAGAGCGCAGCGCCGGAGGCCGCATCGCAAGCGCTTTCGAAACGGTCGGTTTGGCTCTGGCCGACGCTAGCGCTGATTACGGGCCTGGTGCTCGGGCTTGCGATTGCCTTTGCCCTCGTCGGGTTCGGCGAGCCCAAAGAGCTGCGCGCCTTGCGTGCAAATCCCGTCTGGGCGCCGCTCCTCGACGATGAAGTGCCGATCACGATCGTCGTCGGAGACTACTACCTGCTGGGAGAAACGGACGCGAGCGGCACCATCCGCCGGCTCGTGCGCGAGTTCTTCATCAATTCGCATCGAGACTTCCTCGAGCACGCGGAGCTGGATCCGCAGCTCATGCAGAAGTACCGCAATCTCAATCTGACCTATTTGCCCACTGCGTCTGCGCATGCGCTTCAGGACATCGCACCCATCCTCGGCCGCCGCAAGCACGTCGACGTCGCGTTGACGTCGAATCTCGACCTGAGCTTGCTCAAGTCGACACACGTGATCTACATCGGCTTCATCAGCGGCCTGGGCAGCTTGGGCGATCCTGTGTTTGCCGCTTCGCGCGTATCGCCCGGCGGCTCGTTCGACGAGCTCATCGATCTCGAAACGAATACGACGTATGTGAGCACGGCGATGCCGCAAGGCGCCGAATCGAGCTATCGCGACTACGCGTATTTTTCCACGTTCGCAGGACCGACCGGACATCGCGTGTTGATCATTGCGGGAACGCGCGACACGGGGCTCAGGCAGATGGCCGAAACCTTGAGCCAACCCGACACGCTCGAAGCGCTCACGCGTCAAGTCGGCGATGCAACGCAGTTCGAATCTCTCTATGAGGTACACGGCGTCGGCCACACGAGCATGAATTCGAAGCTGCTGTTCGCGAGCCAGATGCGCGACGTGAACATGTGGGAGACGCCGTAATCACGGTCGGGCGATACGAGCACTTTCGGTAAGACCCCCTGATAAGGGACAACGTTCTTCGAAGAACCGGTTGAACATTAGACGCCGGTCTGTATTCCGCAGAGCCCGAACGTCCATGCCTGTTCTCAGCGTCGCAAACCCTCGTCCACCGACACGATCGCCGTGCCGTTCGGCCGAGTGAAGCAGCGCAGCTTCTCGTCCAGAGCATCCTTCGCCGCGACCGCGCAGGTTACCGCGAGATTCCGCCCATCGACGTCGAGAACTTGCACTTCGAAGGTGTCGGCGATCACTACGGATTCGCCGGGACGGCGGGTGAGTACGAGCATGAGAGCACCTCCTTGTAAGGTTGCCACGATGGCACGGTTACCGCGCGCCCGGTGCGTGAATATTTGCTCATCTCGTTGAGAATTAGCCGGCCAGAATCGAGAATGCGGCAGCGGTCAGTTCGCTTTGGGTCGCAAGCGAAGTCACAAAGAGGTCACAACATGAGCTCTATCTTTCATTCGAGATGGTCGCGCCGGGAGTTCCTCGGCGGCAGCGCCGCCGCAGGCGCCGGTTTGGTATTCGGGTGGTCCGCGTCAGCGCAAGCAGCCGACCTGCCGCCGATCCTGAAATCGATTCCCAAGACGGGCGAAAAACTTCCCGTCATCGGCCTCGGCACGAACGCTTACAGCGTGACGGATCCCGCCGAGCTCGCTGCCCGCAAAGAGGTCTTGGAGCATATGTCGAAGCTCGGCGGCAAAGTGATCGACACTGCGAGGGGCTACGGCGAATCCGAAGTCGTGATCGGACGGTTCCTTTCCGAGCTCGGCAACCGCAACCAGTATTTCCTTGCGACCAAAACGCCGATCCGCGGTCCCATCGCATCGGGCGACGGCGAGCTCGAGATCGCATTGCAGCGGCTGCAAACGGATCGCATCGATCTGATGCAGATCCACAACTTTCACGAGATCGATACGCTGTTCCCGCGCCTTCAGGAATGGAAGCGTGCGGGTAAGGTTCGCTACATCGGCGTGACGACGTCGACCGACAATCAATATCCCCAGATGAAAGAGGCGCTCAACAGTCTGCCGCTCGATTTCATTCAGGTGGACTATTCGATCGACAACCGCGGTGCCGGCGAAGAAATCCTGCCGCTCGCGCTCGAGAAAGGCGTTGCCGTGCTGATCAATGTTCCGCTCGGCGGCCGTCGCGGCAACGTGCTGTCGAGAGTGTCCGGTAAGCCGTTGCCGGCGTGGGCTGCCGATATCGATGTGACGAGCTGGGCGCAATTGATGCTGAAGTACAACGTGTCGCATCCCGCAGTGACGGCGGTCATTCCCGGAACGACGAAGCTCGCGCACCTGGAAGACAATCAACGTGCAGGACGCGGTCGTCTGCCGGATGCAGCGATGCGCAAGAAAATCGAAGATTTTTGGGACAGCTTGAGCTAGTGATCGCTTGCAACGGGCGCAACATGCGACGACAACTTGCCGGGGCGGGTGCATGCGGGAACGCACGCGCTCGCTTCCGCATTGCTGCGGCATGAATCGCCGACTCGAGTCCGTCCGTTGCACGCTCATCGGTTTACTGCTGTCCTGTACTCGAATTGCGGCGGCCGGCGTCGAGATCGAGATCGAAGGACTCGAGGAAGAGCTCGAAACCCAGGCGCGCAATAATCTCGAGCTCGCGCAATACGCCGAGCGCCCGCTATCGCCCGCGCAAGCGAACCGTCTGTTCGCCAAGGCGCAAGACGAGATCCGCAAGTCGCTAGAGCCCTTCGGGTACTACCACGCAAGCGTCGAAGGTGATCTCGAGCGCGCCGACTCCGCCGGCGATTACCGCGCACGTTTTCGAGTCACGCTCGGCGAGCCGGTGATCGTCAATCGCGCCGACGTCGTCGTCGAAGGCAGTGCAGTCGAGCTGCCTGCCGTGAGAGATGCGCTCGCGAAATTCGAACCGAGGCCTGGCGAGCGGCTCGATCACGGCGCCTACGAGCGCAGCAAGTCGAACATCACCACCCTCCTGCAATCGAACGGCTATTTCGATGCCGAACTCGAGCGTCACCGCGTGGGCGTGCTGCGCTCGGCAAGGACGGCGGACATCGACCTGAAATGGACGAGCGGCGAACGGTATCGCTTCGGCGAGGTGACTTTCAGCGACGTCCAGTTTCCCGAGGAGTTCTTGCAGCGTTTCGTGCCTTGGGAGCCCGACACGTTCTATTCGGCCGACGAGTTGCTCGCTTTGCAGCAGCGTCTCGTCGACGCCGACTACTTCTCGAGCGTGTCCGTGCAGCCCGATCTCGAACGCAAGGGCGACGGCCATGTGCCCATCGAGGCGACGCTCGTGCCTGCGAAGCGCACGATCTATACCGCCGGCGTTCATGTCAGCACGGATAGCGGTCCGGGCGTGCACTTCGGCATCGAGCGGCGTTGGTTGAACGATCGTGGCCACAAGGCAGGCGTAGAAGTCGAATACTCGCAGCGCCTCGAGGAGTACAGCGCGTTCTATCGCATCCCGAGACCCGGCCGCCGCAATCGCAACTACAACTTCGCCGTCGGCTATCGCGACCAGGAAACCGATACGAGCACATCGCGAATGGCCCGGGTCGCAGCGTCGGAGGTGCTCGATGAGTGGCACGGCTTCGCTCGCACGCTCGGGCTGCAGTATCTGAACGGCGATTTCGAAATCGCCGATGAGCAAAGCTCGACGAGCATGCTGTACGCGGAAGCGATGCTCACGCGCAAACGCGCGGACGACCTGTTGTTCCCGAGGCGCGGTATCTCGCTCGTGTACGGACTGCGATTCGGTGCCGAGAGCTTGCTGTCCGATACGAGCTTCGTGCAGTTGCGCGCGGAAGCGAAGTGGATCAGACCCGCGACGGAGCAATCTCGCCTGATTCTCCGTGCGGCGCTTGGCGGCATGGTCGTCGACGATTTCAACGCATTGCCGCCCGAGTTGCGGTTCTTCGCGGGCGGCGATCGGTCCATCCGCGGCTTCGGCTATGAATCTATCGGCGAAACGAACGAACGCGGCGGTGTCATCGGCGGCAAGTATCTTGCCGTGGCGAGCGCCGAGTACGAGTACTACTTTCTGAAGAACTGGGGTGCCGCGGTGTTCGTCGATGCAGGCGATGCCTACAGCTCGACTTTCGATGCGAACGTCGGTGCGGGCATCGGCCTCAGATGGCGGTCGCCGGTCGGTCTCGTGCGCGTCGATATCGCAACGCCCATCGTGAGCGATCTCGATGACGGCATCGAATTTCACATCGTGATCGGCCCCGACCTATGAAACTGCGTTGGTATTCCTGGGCCGGCATTGCGCTACTCGCGATTGTTCTCATCGCAGTCGCGGGGATCGCGTGGATCGTGAATACGAATGCAGGCGCACGCTGGGTGCTGGCGCGTGCACAGGGCTTTTTGGGCGAGGCGCTGCAGGTCGAGCGCGTTGATGGTTCGCTTGCCGGTCCGTTCACGCTCACGAATCTCACCTACCGCGACCCAACGGCCGGGATCGATGTTTCAGCCGAGCACGTGCATGTCGACCTCGCATTTCGCAAGCTGTTCGGGATGACAGTGCACGTCGTCACGGCAGAACTGCGGGGCGTCGACGTGCGCTTGACCGAGCCGACGGCTCCGCAGCCCGAGCCGCCGATCGAGAAGGAACCGTTCACGCTCGAAGCGCCCATCGACATCGTCGTCGACCGGTTCGAGTTGAGAGACCTCGAAGTCACGAATCGAGAACAGCCGGTCGTCGCGATCGATTCGGCGGCGTTCATCGGGCAATGGATCGGCAGCGCACTCGCAATTCGGCAGCTCGATGTTCAGTCCCCGGACGGCGAAGTGCACTTCGTTGCGGACGTCCGTCAAGGCCGCTATTACGAAGGCGAAGGCAACGGACGATTCCGGTGGAAGGCGGGCGAGCGCACATTCGCCGGCTCGCTCGAAGCGAATGGACGCGATGGTGCAGTCAACCTGGGCTTGGACTTGACGACGCCGCTCGTAGCCAAGCTGGCCGTCGAGTTGCAACAGACGGACGAGCTGCCGTGGAAGCTCGGGCTCGAGGCGCCGACATTCGATCCGCGCGAGGCGCTTCTGCCCGACACGTCGATTCGAACGCTTGCGGCACGCTTGCACGGTGCCGGATCGCTCCGCGAAGGCACGATCGCAGGCGAGATCGAGATCGACGGCGAGCCGATTCGTTTCGAGCGCGTCCGATTCGCGCAACGGGAACAAGCTTTGGACCTCGACGCGCTCGTTCAGGTCGGCGGCGGCAACATTGCTGCGAAGGGCACGGTGCACACCGCGCAAGAGCCCGTTTCGGCAACGCTGAACCTGAATTGGAGCGAAGTCGTCGTGCCCGAAACGCTCGCTGGGCAAGCGATCTTCACGCGAGGTAATCTCGACTTCGACGGCAGTGCACAGTCGTATCGGGCAACGGGGACGTTGAGCGCCGGTCCCAAGGATCGTATTGCCGATCTCGAATTGAAGCTACAAGGCACCGCGGAGCGCGTCGAGATCGAGCAACTCGATATCGTGCAGCAACCAGGCCGCTTCGCGATGCAAGGCAACGTCGATTTGCAGCCGCAGATCGGGTGGTCGTTGCGCGCGCAAGCGCGGCAATTCGATCCCGGTGCCTTCGCCGTCGAATGGCCGGGTAGCCTGAATTTCGACTTGAACACGCAGGGCACGCTCCTCGAAGAAGGACCGCAGGCAACGGTTGTCGTCGAGAACTTGCGCGGCCGCTTGCGTAGTCGCGATCTAGCTGGAGGAGTGAATCTCGCGCTCTCGCCTGCAATAGCGATAGAGGGCGATCTCGATCTGCGTTCGGGCAAGAGCCGCATCCAGCTCGTCGGCCGCAGCCGCGACGAGATGGATGCCGTCGCGACGATCTCCGTGCCGTCCTTGAATGATTGGCTGCCGGACGGCTCAGGCGAACTCCAAGGACGCGTGACTGCGAAGGGTAAATGGCCCGATCTCAACGTCGCAGGCGAGCTGAACGGCAGCGCGCTGCATGTTGGCACGATCGTTCAAGCCGATCGCTTGGCGCTCGAATGGAACGTCGATCGGCCGGCCGATCCTTCTGGTCGTGCAACGTTATCCGCATCGAAGCTTGCTGCGAGCGGTTTCGAATTCGAATCCGTGCGCGCGCAAGCGGAAGGCGATAAGTCTCGCCACAGCGTCGACTTCGATGCGAAGGGCGCTCCGCTCGGAACCGCATTCGTCGTTGAAGGCTCGCTCGATGGCCAAAAGTGGGACGGAACGATTCAGCGCCTGGTGCTCGACGTTCAGAATGCAGCGACGCTGACGTTGCAAGAGCCCGTGAAGGTCAGCTACTCGCCCGAGCTCGTGCAAATGTCGCAAGCGTGCTTCGCGGACGGAGATATTCGGCTGTGCATGCAAGGCGATCGCGCATCCAACGGCGCCATGCACGCGATCTACAGCTTGCAGAACGTGCCGCTCTCGCTCGCAAACGCGTTCGCGCCTGCATCGATGCCCCTGCGCTTCAGCGGGACGCTCGAAGGCAACGGCAACATCGAAAGCACGGAGGACGGTGCATTCAAAGGACGCGCCGACATTCGCTCGGCGAGCGGGCAGATCGGCCGTGAAGCCATCGATGAAGATGCGCCGCCGGATGTGTTGTTGAGCTATGCCGATCTGAATCTCTCCGCCGAATTGGACGGGCCTGATGCTCGCGCGCAGCTCGGTGCACGCTTGGACGAAAACGGTTCATTGAACGGACGCGTTGCACTGCAAGGGTTGTCGGAGCCGACGACGAATCTGGAAGGCGAGGTGACGGCGAGCCTGCCGAGTTTGCGGGTCATCGAATTGTTCGCGCCTCAGCTTGCGAACGTGCAAGGCCGGGCGGACTTGCGCGCAAGTGTGCGCGGCACGTTCGACGACCCGCAGGTCAGCGGAGAATTGCGTATCAGCGAGCTTGGCATGGACGTACCGGCGGCAGGCCTCGAGCTGCGCAAGGGCGACATCTCTGTCACAGCGCTCGATGCGAAGCGTTTCAAAGTGGTCGGCGGTATCGCATCCGGCCCCGGTCGACTCGACTTCGAAGGCGAAGCGACGACCGATGGCATCGTCGGCATCAAGCTTGCAGGCAAGCAATTCCAGGCCGCGAACATTCCGAGCGCAAACGTGATCGTCGAGCCGGATCTCACCTTCGAGCGCGCACCGCAACGGATGATGCTGAGCGGGAGCGTGCACATCCCCGAAGCGACGATCGATCTTTCGAAGTTGCCGCAAAGCCAAAGCACGCAAGGCGCTTCGTCGGATGTCGTCGTCATCGATGCCGAGACTCAGGAAGAGGAGCGGGCCGCGGGTATCCCGCTTCAAGCACAGATCAAGGTCACGCTCGGCGAGAAGGTCACGCTGGCAGGATACGGATTGGACGCGCGAGTACTCGGCCAACTCACGATCAATGAACAACCTGGCTCGCCGACGATCGGATCGGGCGAAGTGCGCGTGGAAGGCACGTACAAGGCGTACGGTCAGGACCTGACGATCCAAAAAGGTCAGCTCATCTACGCCGGAACGCCGCTCGACAATCCGCGCATGAACATTGTAGCGACACGCGAGATCGAGGAGGTGACGGCGGGCCTGCGCGTCACGGGCCCTGCGCAGAGTCCCCAGCTCACGGTGTTTTCCGAGCCGGTCATGGGTCAATCGGACGCGCTGGCCTATCTCGTCACGGGCAAACCGCTGAGCGAAGTCGGACAGGGCGATGCGAGCGAAGGAGACATGCTGCAAACCGCCGCACGGTCGCTCGGCACGGCCGCCAGCGGCGTAATCGCCAAGAGCATCGGCAAACGGCTCGGCGTGGACGAATTCGGCGTCACGGACAATGAAGCCATCGGCGGCGCCGCGCTCACGATCGGCCAGTATCTCTCGCCGCGGTTATATCTCGGTTACGGCGTCGGCCTCTTCGAGCCCGGCCAAGTCATCACGCTGCGCTACAAGCTCTCACGCAGCCTCGCGCTCGAGGTGCTCAACGCATCCCAAGATCAGAGGGCGGGGTTAGAGTATAGGAAGGAACGCTAAGAGAAGAATTGAGAATTGAGAATTGGCTGGGAGAAGGAGCTCGGAATGGAGA
>DATCLP010000110.1:0-5207 GCA_036563855.1 Steroidobacteraceae bacterium
GCCGCTGGGCGATTTCCTCTGCAACAGCACGCACGTGGCGCCCATCGGTCTCTACGGTGATCTCGGCGATGGATTCATATAGAGGCGCACGTTGTTCCATGAGCTCGCGCAGACGTCGGGCCGGGTCTTCAGTGTAGAGCAGAGGTCGCTGGCGTCCATGCTTCGTGCGCTCGAGCTGCTGCTCGACGCTCGTTTTCAGGTAGACGACGTGACCACGCGACGCAAGGTGCGCACGATTGTCGGGGTGCAGGATCGCGCCTCCGCCGGTGGCGACGACGACGCCGTCGAGCTGCGTGAGCGCGTCGATCACTTCGCGCTCCCGCTCGCGGAAACCGGCCTCGCCCTCGCGCTCGAAAATGTAGGGGATGTCGACGCCCGTACGGCGCTCCACCTCGGCGTCGCTGTCGTGAAACGTCAGACGCAGGAGCTTTGCAAGCTGACGGCCGACCGCGGTCTTACCGGAGCCCATCGGTCCGATCAAATAGACGTTCCGGTATTCGCTCATGCAAAAACAAACGCGGCCGCATTGCTGCGGCCGCGTATTGTCGGTCGATCGGCTGACCGGGGCAAATCCGCGCCGGCCGTCCGTTAGTAGAGGCTCGCGCCCTCCCGCAGGATTCGGGGCGTAACGAAAATCAGCAGCTCATCCTTGTTGTCGGTCTTCGTCGTCGACTTGAACAAGCGACCGAGGACCGGGACGTCGCCCAGGAGCGGCACCTTTTGTTCGCTCTCGCGGCGTTCCGTTTCGAGGATGCCGCCCAACACGACCGTTTGACCGTCGTTCACGAGCACCTGGGTGGTGATTTCGCGTGTGTCGATACTCGGGACGAAGCCGCCGGTCGCGCTCGCCACGAGCTGGCCGACGCTGTCCTTGGAAACCGTCAGATCGAGGATCACGCGATTGTCCGGCGTGATCTGCGGCGTGACTCGCAGGCTGAGCACTGCCTCCTTGAACTGCGTCGTCGTTGCGCCGCTGGACGAAGACTCCTGATACGGAATCTCGACACCTTGCTTGATCGTCGCTTCGCGCTGATTCGCAGTGATCACGCGCGGCGAGGAAATGATTTCACCCCGGCCTTCCGCCTGCGCTGCCGACAGCTCGAGATCGACCAGGTAGTCGGAATCGAGCAGCGTAAGCGCCAGACGACCCGCGGGATTGCTGACGGGCAGATTCACCATGTACCGAGTGTCGGGATCGCCCATCATGTATCCGCCGACGCGCGGACCGCCCGGATTCGGAGTCAGCGCAATTTCGTCGTCTTCGGTCACGTAGTTCGTGCCGCCAATGATTCCAGAGCCGTCGCTGCCGCCCTGGTGGAAGGTTGCAGTCGTGCCGAAACGAACGCCGAGCTCGCGGCTGAAGTCATCGTTCACGATCACGATGCGAGCTTCGATCATCACCTGGCGAACCGGGATGTCGAGCGTCGAGACCAGCCGCCGGATGTCGGCAAGCCGCTCGGCGGTGTCCTGCAACAACAGGGTGTTCGTACGCTCGTCGATTGCAACGCTGCCGCGCTCCGACAGGAGCGAGCCGCCCGAGCCGGACTTGATCAAAGCAGCCAGATCGCCCGCCTTCGCGTAATTGACTTGCAGGTACTCAGTGCGCAGCGGCGCGAGCTCCTGAACTTCCTTGCGAGCGGAGAGCAGTTCCTTCTCACGCGCGGCGATTTCGGCCGCAGGCGCGATGTACATGACGTTGCCTTCGTGACGCATGTCGAGTCCCTTCGTACGCATCACGATGTCGAGCGCCTGATCCCACGGTACGTTCTGCAAGCGCAGCGTTACGTTGCCGCTCACCGAATCGCTGATGACCATGTTCTGGCCCGCGGTATCCGCGAGCAACTGCAGCACCGCGCGCGTTTCGATGTCCTGGAAGTTGAGCGTGAGCCGCTCGCCGGTGTACTCCTTCTTGTCCTCGAGCCCCGGCGGAAGCTTCACGACCGGCTTGAATTCGATCGTGTAGACGTTGTCGGATTGGTATGCGAGATGCTCGTAGTCGCCCGTTGCATTCACGACGAGACGAGCGGAATCGCCGACGCGCATCACGTCGATCGAATTGACCGGCGTTGCGAAGTCGACGACATCGAGACGTTGAAGCAACTCGTCCGGCACCGAGGTTCTCGCGAAGTTCACGACGACGCGGCCGCCTTCCTGACGCAGGTCAGCAGGCACCTTGGCATCCGTCAGCTCCACGATCACACGGCCCGAGCCGTCGCTGCCGCGGCGGAAGTCGACATTGTTGATGGTGCGCGAGCCGGTAACTGGCGCTGCGGCACGAGTTGCCTGTGCCGCCGCCGCGGCCGGCGCAGCAGCAGCGCGCGAACCGCCTGCACCGAGGCTCACGACAATCGTGTTGCCCTGAACACGCGTCTCGTAGGCAACGAGGGTGTCCACGTTGAGCACGACGCGCGTACGACCATTCGCTTCGGCGACGTTGACCGTATCGAGCACACCTTGCTTCACGTCGATGCGGCGCGAAGTCATTGCCACGGACGTATCCGGCAGATCCAAGGCAATGCGAGCAGGGTTGTCCACCGTGAACGTCAGCGGTTGCGGGGCGGTATCGCTCAGACGCAGCGTCACTTCGACCCGATTGCCGGGAAGCGTGTTCGCCTGAACGCTCTCGAGTCGATTCGAGCCTTGTGCGTTCACGCCCTGAATGGAGAGGGCAAACAGCGCCAGACAGGCAGCAGTCATCCGCGACGCGAGCCGCAGCGTCTGCGTCAGCGCGCTCATAGATGCACCCGCTGAGGTTGCAAGATTGCGAGACAACATTCGGGATTCTCCCTGTCGATTATTCGTTCAATGCCAGCGCTGCAGGACGCTCGATATAGCCACCGAGCCCATCGGGAATGATTTCGATGATCGAGATCCTGGTGGGCGTGATGCTGACGATGCGGCCGTCGTTCTGTCCCATGTAGTTGCCAGGTAGGACACGGTGAACGAGGCCGTCTTTGCCTTGCACGAGACCATACAGACGACCGTTCATCTCCAATGTGCCGACCATGGTCATCGTGTCGATCGGAAACTGCTCGAGGAATTCGCGCGGCCGCTTCGTGTCGGGACGCACGGCGTTGGCCACGTCGCTGCGTGCCGGCGCGCTGGGCACGAAGGGCGAGCGCAGGTTCGATGCCGAGTAAATGAAAGTCTCGTTCGGCTTGATCTCGGGCAAGGGCTCGATCCGGTCGCCCGGACGGCTCTTGATCTCCTTGACCTTCTCCTGCAAGTCCTCGAGCCCCGAGGAGCACCCAACGAGCGCCAGGGCAAGTATCACAGCGACGAGCGATCTGCATTCGGTCATGGCGTTGATCCGTCAATTGGCGCGCTGCGAACGGCGATTCTGGTTCTGGCGAGCATTCTGACGAGTATTCGCAGCAGCAGCGGCTTGCTCCTCCTCGTCCAGATAGCGGTACGTCTTCGCGGTGACGTCGAGCTGGAGCACGTCGACCCCGCGTTCCTTCGAGGCCGGCGTGATCTCCACGTCATGCAGGGTCACGATTCGCGGAAGCGAAGCGACGCCGCTCACGAAAGCGCCGATTGCGTGGTAGCTGCCTATCAGGCGCATCTTGATCGGCAGCTCCGCATAGAAGTCCCTGATGACTTGCTGGCCGGGCTGAAACAGGCGTTGTTCGAGACCTGCGCCGGCGCCTTGCTGGGAAATGTCGGTCAACAAGTTCGGCACTTCGGTCTTGTTGGGAAGCTTGCGCAACATGGCCCCGAACGATTGCTCCATTTCCGCAAGCTGCGCCCGGTAGGCGTCGAGGTTTGCTGCCTTTCTTGCCTTCTGCTCGAGTTGGGAGAGCAGCTTCTGCTCCTCGCCGCGCACGCGATCCAGCTCGGGCTTGTTCGGCTTCCAGGCCCAGAGATACGCGATCAGGAAAGCGGCCACGACGAACACGACGCCGATCGTGCCCAGGCGGAACCCCAAGGGCCAACGCCCCGGGTCGTTGGGATCCAAGTCGCGCAGTTGCTCCAGAAAGTTGCTCATCGGGCGGCCACCTGCTCGTCAGAATTGCTCGGGAGCTGCGGATTCTCTTGAACGGCTTGCAGCGTGAACTCTGCGCCTCCGTCCGCCGAGCCTTTCGTCTCGAGGATGTCGAGCGACGGTTCGGCGAGCCACTCCGAAGCATCGATGTTGCGCATGTAGGAAGCGACGCGAGTGCTGGATTGCGCCACGCCCTTCAGCGTGAGCCTGCGATTCGTCTGCTTCACGCCGGTGAGATACACGCCGTCAGGCAGCGTCTTCACGAGTTGGTCGAAGACGTGCACGATCTCGGGCCGGCTGCGCTCGAGCTGCTCGATGACTTGAATGCGGGACTTCAGGCGATCTCTGCGCTGCTCGAGGTCGAGGATTTCGGCGATCTGCTTGTCCAGCTCCGCGATCTCGGCCTTCAAATAATCGTTGCGGCGATTCTGTGCTTCGATCATCGAGTTCATTTGCCAGCGCGTTGCAAGCGCAAGAAGGCCGGCAAACACGAGCGCTGCGAGGATGCCGACGACGAATTCCTGCCGGCGCTGTTTGCGCTGCTCTTCGCGCCAGGGAAGTAGATTGATTCTCGGCATATCAGTCGAAGCTCCTCAATGCCAACCCGCAGGCGGTCAACAATGCCGTTGCATCCTTCTTCACGGCCTGTGCCTTCGCCTTCTGACTGATCTTCATTTGGCCGAGCGGGTCGCCGCGCACCGATTCGATGCCGACACGGCTCTGGATCATTTCCGCAGCTCCCGGGATGTTGGCGCATCCGCCGCAGACGATGATCTGCTCCGGCTGCTCGCGTCCGGCGCCGGAAGCCAAGAAGAACTGCAACGACCGGCTCACCTGCTGGCACATGTCGTCGATGAAGGGACCGAGCACTTCATTCTCGTAGTTGCTGGGCAGTCCGCCTTCCTTCTTCGCACGGCCGGCTTCTTCCATGCTCAAGCCGTAGGTGCGCATGATTTCCTCGGTGAGCTGTTGGCCGCCGAAAGCGAAGTCGCGCGTGTAGATGACCTTCAAGTCGCGCAGCACGCTGAACGTAGTGCTGCTCGCGCCGAAATCGACGACCGCAATCACGCGTCCCAATCCGCCGTCCGGCATTTGATGCGTCAACAAGCGGCAGGCGTTCTCGAGCGCAAACGCTTCCACGTCGACGATCTTCGCCGTGAGACCGGCTGCAGCGCATGCAGCCACGCGCTGCTCGACGTTCTCGGAGCGCGTCGCAACGAGC
>DATCLP010000111.1:0-2038 GCA_036563855.1 Steroidobacteraceae bacterium
GGGCATGGGGCTTTGGTAAATAGCCAGGCAACACACGCGCGCGAACGCGCGCGACTACAGCCTAGAGCCTCCAGCCTATAGCCTGCGTCATTGCGCACAGGGCGCAATGACGCATCACTTGCGTCGTTTTTCTTCGAGTGCCTTCAACGCGCTCTTCGGCGCAACCAGCCGCCACGCACGCTCGAGCTGTTCCTGGAAATCGTTGGGCGTCACGCCCTTGAGCAGGATCTTCGTCCAGCCCTGTTCCGCCCATTGGTCGACCGTGAACGTGTAAGGATCCGCAGAAAGCAGAGCGTGCTGATCGTCCTGCGACAACTTCAGGATCGCGATGCGTTCCTTGGGCCACAGCACTGCATAAATGTGCTCGCCAACGCGAAAACCGGGATGGCCCCAATGATCTTGTTGAACGGTCTCCGGCAATGACATTGCCATGTGGACCATTTGGTCGTTCGTAACCAACGCGCAACTCTCCCTTACCAGCGCCGTTCAAGTCTCTTCCGGCGAGCTCGATGACCCTGGAGCTACCGGTCTTGATTCGTAATGCTCCGCAGCCGCCAGGATGCGAGGACTCGATGCGGTCCTTACGTCAACTACCAGTGTAGCGCAGCAGGCAACCCCTTCATGCGCGAATCAAGTCACGACTTTGCGAGGATGCACCCGCAGACCGTTGAGCAATTCACGGAAATTCTGTCGCCTGTCGCCGGTTTGCGCCGCTCATGGCGTGGAAACGACCGCTCGTCGGATCCACGGGCCACAGGTCAGTTCTAATATTTGTCAGCGCTGACCTCGTCGTGCGAGAGATCGGCTATACATGCGGCGTACTCACTTGGCCGATCGCTCGCATACATATTTCCAAGCGGCGCGGTTGAGGACGGGCTCCGCGGTTGAGCCGCCATAAAGAACAGAACATCCATTCGGGGATCACGATGACCGAAGCTCGCTATCGACGCCCGCCACGCGTGTTCGCAGCGCTGATCATGCTCGTGGCCATCGGTTTCTTGTACGGCGGCGTTCAACTCCTCGCAGCCGGCGGAAGCTGGTACTACGCCCTGGCAGGCATCGCTTTGGCCGCATCCGGCGTCTTGCTATGGCGCCGCAAGCGTTCGGGCGCACATCTCTACGGCGTACTGCTCGCGGCCACGTTCGTTTGGGCGCTGCTCGAAGCCGGCGCGGATTTGTGGGCGCTCGTCCCGCGCCTCGGCGTGTTGACGGTGCTGGGCGCTTGGCTCTTGACGCCGATCGCGCGCCGCAGCTTGTACTATCCCGAACCCGCACCCGCGTTGTTCGCGCAGAACACGAACCGCGTCATCGGCGTCGTCGCGGTAGTTGCAGTCGTCATCGTGATCGCGCTCGGCTCGTACAGCCCAGTCAACGAAGTGCCGCCGCGTTACTCGGCGCAAACCGCCGCGAACTCGACGATCGAAAACTTCGAATGGCAACACTACGGCGCGACTGCACGCGGCACCCGCTACGGTGCTGTTGACGAGATCACGCCGGAGAATGCAGGAAGACTGCAAAAGCTGTGGCACTACCGCACGGGTCGTTCGGGACAATTCAAGGCGACGCCCCTGCAGGTCGGGGAGCTGCTTTATATCTGCACGGCGATGAACGTGATTCAGGCGATCGATGCCGAAACCGGCGAAAAGCGCTGGGAGTTCGATCCGCAGCTGTCGGTTCCGCCGGTCGGATTCAACACGACATGCCGCGGCGTGAGCTATTACAGCGCGCCGCAGGAGTATTCGGGCGTTTGCCCGAAACGCATCATCATGGGTACGACTGATGCGCGACTCTTCGCAGTGAACGCGCTCACCGGCGAACGCTGCGCCGACTTCGGCGACAACGGCGAAGTGTCGCTCCTCAAAGGTATCGGCGAGACGAAACCGAACTACTACCTCGTCACTTCTCCGCCGCTGATCGCGCGTAACGTCGTTGTCGTCGGCTCGCGCGTCGCGGACAACTTCGAGGTCGGCGAACCCTCCGGAGTCGTGCGCGCTTACGACGCGATCACCGGCAACTTCGTCTGGGCGTGGGACATGGG
>DATCLP010000112.1:0-9677 GCA_036563855.1 Steroidobacteraceae bacterium
GTCATGGATCACGAGATCGCGATCTGCGACGTCGCCGATCAACGCGTCGCCCGAGACCACACCCTCGAAGCGCCGCTTTTCCATGAAGGCAAAGCCGACCTCGTGCTTGAAGGACGACGCGAGCGCTTCGCGCAGCCGCTGCGCGCGTTTCACGCCGCCGATGTCCGGCGACACGACGACGCAACGGGAGACATCGACGGCATTCGCCAAGGCCGACGTGAAGAGCTCCGCGCTGTCGATACGTACCGTCCTCAAGCGAAACGCGTTGTCGAAGGCAGCCTCGTTGTGGACATCGATCGTAACGACGCAATGGGTACCGACCGCTTCGAACATGGCCGCGACATAGCGCGTCGACACGGGATCGCCTGGATGCGTGCGTCGATCCTTGCGCGCATAACATAGGTAGGGCACGCAAGCGGTCACTTTGGCGGCGCCGGCATCCTTCAATGCGCCTATGAAGAACAAGAGTCGGCAGAGCTTGTCGTTCGCGCTGAGCTCGCCGTCGCCGTCGAGCGAGGACACGACGAAAACGTCGCATCCTTCGACATCTTCGAGCGGGCGCATCTTCTGTTCGCCGCCGTCGAAATTGCGTTCTTCGACGGGACTGAGCTTTGTCCCGAGCGCTTGCGCCACGCGAGTGCCGAGCGCCGCGCCGAAGCGAGGTGCGAAAAGCCGAAGGTTCGAAGGCAGTGCCGGCGGCATGGTGTCGTTATAGGCTATAGCGATTTGAGGGTATAAAGAAGCGGCATTTTGCGAAGCATGGCTTGCCATGCGCCCGTTCAACGATCAGCCTCCCACATTCGATGTCCGCATCATCATCCAGTTCGACCGACCGTCCGATTCTCGAAGGCCGGTCCTTGACCAAGATCTATCGAACCGGCGAGGTCGAAGTGCAGGCCTTGCGCGGGGTCGATATCGAGCTGCGTCCCGGCGAGCTGGTCGTATTGCTCGGCGCCTCGGGCAGCGGCAAGTCCACGTTGCTCAACATTCTCGGCGGGCTCGACACACCGTCGGGCGGAACGGTGCGCTTCAGAGACTTGGATTTGAGCACGCTCGACGATGCGGGGCTGACGCGCTATCGCCGCGATCACGTCGGTTTCGTGTTCCAGTTCTACAACTTGATTCCGAGCTTGACGGCCGTCGAGAACGTCTCGCTCGTGACCGAGATTGCTGCACGGCCGATGCCGCCGGAGGAGGCCTTGGATCTCGTCGGACTCGGTCATCGTATGCAGCACTTTCCCGCGCAATTGTCGGGCGGCGAGCAACAACGCGTTGCAATCGCGCGGGCGATTGCCAAGCGTCCGGATCTTCTTTTGTGCGACGAGCCGACTGGTGCGCTCGACAGTCCGACGGGCGTGCTCGTGCTCGAAGCCATCGAACGCATCCACGACGAGCTCGGCACGACGACTGCCCTCATTACGCACAACTCGGTCATCGCAGATATGGCTCATCGTGTTCTCGTGATGCGTGACGGCATGATTCACGAGGATCGGACGAATCCCAAACGGCGTCGTGCCCGCGAGCTCTCATGGTGAGACGCGCGCTCGACCGAAAACTATGGCGCGACCTGTGGCGCATGCGCGGGCAGGTGCTCGCGATCGCCCTCATCATGGCGTCCGGCATCGGCGTGCTGATCACCGGTTTGACGAACGTCGAGGCGCTCGACGAAACCGCCCGTGCGTACTACGAGCGCTACCGTTTCGCCGACATCTTCGCACAGGTGAAACGCGCGCCGAAGCGCGTTGCCGCGCAGATTGCCGATCTGCCTGGCGTGCAGACCGTCGAAACTCGGGTCGCGATGTACGCCGTGCTCGAAATCGCAGGCTTCGAGGAGCCGGTCGTCGGCCGGCTCGTTTCGGTCCCGGCAAACGGCGCCGGCTTACTCAACCGGCTTGCCTTGCGAGCAGGACGTTTGCCTCACGCTCGCGCGAGCACCGAGGCCGTCGTGTCGGAACCCTTTGCGCAAGCCCACAACTTGCTCGTCGGCTCGCGTTTTCGCGCCATCCTCAACGGCACTTGGCGCGAATTGACCGTCGTCGGAATCGCATTGTCGCCGGAATACGTGTATGCGATCGGTCCGGGCGCGTTGATGCCCGATGACGCGCGATTCGGCGTCGTGTGGATGGATGAGGAAACGCTGCAAGCGGCATTCGATCTGGATGGCGCGTTCAACGACTTGAGCATTGCATTGCTGCGCGGCGCGGATGTCGAGGCCACGATCGAAGCCGTCGATCGCATTCTGGAGAGGTACGGCGGCGTAGGTGCCTATTCGCGAGACGATCAGATCTCGAATTGGTTCTTGATGAACGAGATTGCGCAGCTTCGCAGGCTTGCGCACATCCTGCCCACCATCTTCCTGGCCGTGGCGGCCTTTTTGACGAACATGGTGCTCGCGCGTCTGATTGCGCTCGAGCGCAGCGAGATCGGATTGTTGAAGGCTTTCGGCTACGGCAAGCGCGAGATCGCCTGGCACTACACGAAATTCGTCGTCGTCATCGGCGCAGTCGGCGTCTTGCTCGGCTGGATCGCCAGCTATGTGCTCGGCCGGTACAACACGCAGCTCTACGCGCAGTTCTTTCATTTTCCGTTCCTCGTCTATCGACCGGGACCGACGCCGTTCGTGCTGGGCTTGATCATCGGCGTCGGTGCGGCGCTCGCCGGCGCATGGCGTTCGGTTCGAAATGCGGCAAATCTTGCGCCGGCGCAAGCAATGCTGCCGCCTGCTCCGCCGATGTTCCGGCGTACGCGATTGTCGCAGGTGGGGTGGCTCGCAAACATCGAGCAGTTGACCCGGATCATCTTGCGCCAAGTGGGTCGATGGCCGATGCGTTCCTTCACGACTTGCGCAGGCATTGCGATGGCCGTCGCAGTCTTGATCGTGGCGTTGCAGTGGATCGATGCGACCGATCACATGGTCAACGTGTACTTCCGGGAGGCGCAATCGCAGGACGTTTCAGTCAGCTTCGCCGAGCCGCGTTCCACGGAAGTCGTGCGCGACTTGAGCCGGCTGCCCGGCGTGATGGTCGCCGAGCCGATGCTCTTTGCGCCGGCCAAGCTTCGATTCGGTTCGCGCGAAGAGCGCGAGTCGCTGCAAGGGTTGCCGGCGGAGCAGCAGCTCTATCGGGTGTTCGACGCGAGCGGCCGCGCGCTGCGCCTATCGGACGACGGGTTGATGATTTCCACGATGCTCGCGGAGCTCCTCGGCGTGCAGCGCGGCGATCGCATCACGGTCGAGTTGCTGACCGGCCGGCGCGATACGTTCACGATCCCCGTGTCCGGCACGTTCGAGACCTATCTCGGCTCGCCCGCGTACATCGAGCTCGGTGCGCTTGCGCGTCTGCTGAAGGAGCGGCCGACCGCCTCGAGCGTTCACCTGCGTGTCGATCCTGTGCAGCTTCCGACGCTGCTCCGCGAGCTCACGAAGCTGCCGCGCCTGAGCTCGATTACGCTCAAGTCCGCGGCGATCGTCACGTTCAACGAGACGATGGCCGAGACGATCCTGATCTTCGTCTCGTTCTTCATCGCTTTTTCCTGCGCGCTCGCGTTCGGCGTCACTTACAATGCCGCGCGAATTGCGTTGTCGGAACGAGGTCGCGAGCTCGCGACGCTACGCGTGCTCGGCTTTACGCGCGCCGAGATCTCCTATTTGCTGCTGGGCGAGATTGCGTTTCTGGCTCTCTTGGCATTGCCGCTCGGCTGCCTCGTCGGCCGTGCGATGGCGCAGCTCATCATCGTCGCGTTCAAGACCGAATTGTTCCGCGTTCCGTTCGTGATCGACCCGTCCACGTACGCGTGGGCCATGATCACCGCGTTGTTGGCGACCGCCGCTTCGGCCATCCTGGTGCGTCGGCGCCTGGACCGGCTCGATTTGATCGGCGTTCTCAAGACTCGCGAGTAAGGTATGGATTCGATACAACGACGCAGGGTTCTGTTCTGGGCTCCGGGCGCAGCGCTCCTGATCATCGCGCTCGTGTGGCTGCTGCGTCCGCAGGCCGTTCCCGTCGATTTGGCCACGGCCAGCGAAGGACCGCTGCAAGTGACGATCACCGACGAAGGCGAGGCGCGCGTGCGGGATGTGTTCGTCATGTCCGCGCCGGTCGCCGGTCTCATGCGCCGGGTCGTCTTGGAGCCGGGCGATATCGTCGTCGCAAACGAAACCGAGATCGCACGCATCGAGCCTGCGGTGCCGATGTTCCTCGACGAGCGAGCCGAAGCAGAAGCGCGGGCGGCCGTGGACGCCGCCGAAGCTGCGCTTAGTTACGCGCAGGCGCAGGCACGTCGCGCCGAGGCGGAACGCGACTTTGCACAGGCTGAGCTGCGGCGCCTGAAGGCGCTGGCCAAGAATCAGAGCGTTTCGCAAAACGATCTCGACGCGGCTGAACGTCGCGCGAAGGCGGCAGTCGCCGCGGTCGCGGAGGCGGACGCGATGATTGCGATGCGGGCTTCCGAGCTCAAACAAGCGCGTGCGCGATTGCTGAACCCAAGTCGAGCGCGCCGTGCCGAAAAAGAGTGCGAGTGCATCATCGTACGTTCGCCGATTTCGGGCACGGTGCTGCGCGTGCTCCAGGAGAGCGAAACGACCATTGCTGCGGGTGCGCCGATCCTCGAAATCGGCGATCCGCGCGATCTCGAGATCCAGGTCGATCTGTTGTCGGAAGAGGCCGTGCGCGTCAAGCCGGGACAGCGCGTCATCGTCAACGGCTGGGGCGGCGATCGGCCGCTCAACGGCGTCGTGCGGCGCGTCGAACCCTTCGGGTTCACGAAGATTTCGGCGCTCGGCATCGAAGAGCAGCGCGTCAATGTATTGATCGACTTGACGGACCCGTACGAGCACTGGGCTGCGCTCGGACACGGCTACCGCGTCGAGCCGAGCATCGTCGTGTGGGAATCCCCGTCCGTGGTGCGCGTGCCGTTGTCGGCGCTGTTTCGGCAGGACGACCGGTGGGCCGTATTCGTGGACGACGATGGGACAGCGCGCTTACGCGAGGTCGAGGTGGGGCAGCAGAATGGTCTGCATGCCCAGATCGTTTCCGGGATCCGACCCGGCGAGCGCGTCGTCGTGCATCCGAACGACCGCATTGCCGATGGTACGCGCATCGAGATCCGGACCGCACGCTAGTCCATGCGCGAAGGTGGTGCGCGTCTCGCCGACAGCGGCCGCCTGCACAGCTCGCCTCGCGCGTGCCTCCGTAGCACCACGTAGCTTCCGCCGGTCTTTCCTATGGGACCATGCTAGGACGTGAAGCACGCTTTGAGCGTAACTTGCGCCTACCCGTCAGAGCCAGGAGATCGAATCGATGCAGTTCCAAGCCGGCACCGCGCTGCTAACGGATCTGTACCAGCTCACGATGATGGACGCCTATTACCGCAGCGGCATGGAGCGACGCGCGGTTTTCGAGTTCTATGTGCGTCGGTTGCCGGACGAACGCAATTTTCTCGTGGCTGCCGGGCTCGAGCAGGTGCTCGACTACTTGGAAAATTTGCACTTCACCCCGGAAGAGATCGATTGGCTCAGGTCGCTGAAGCGGTTCAGCGGGGCCCTTCTCGATCGGCTGGCTTCATTTCGATTTACCGGTGACGTCTTTGCGATGCGCGAGGGTACGGTGTTCTTTGCAAACGAACCGGTGATGCGCGTCGAAGCGCCTTTGCCCGAAGCTCAGCTCGTCGAGAGCCGGCTCATCAATCTGCTGCAATACCAGACGCTCGTCGCATCGAAAGCGGCGAGATGCAAGTTGGCTGCCGGCGATACGCCGCTGATCGATTTCGGCATGCGACGTGCGCATGGCAGCGAGGCCGCTCTGTTCCTTGCGCGCGCCTCGTACATCGCAGGATTCGAGTCGACCGCGACCGTGGAGGCCGGCCGACTCTTCGATATTCCCGTCGTCGGGACAATGGCGCACTCCTTCATACAGGCGCACGAAGACGAGGTGTCGGCATTTCGCAATTTTGCTGCTGCCCAGCCCGAGAACGTCACGCTTCTGATCGACACCTACGACACGGAACGCGGAGCACGGCGCGCGGCACAGCTTGCCCGCGAGCTCGAACGGCAAGGCATTCGCGTGCGCGCGGTTCGAATCGACAGCGGCGATCTTGCTCTCGAAGCGCAACGGGTTCGTGCGATTCTCGATGCCGAAGGCTGCCAGCGCGTTCAAATCCTGGTGAGCGGCAATCTCGACGAGCACGCGATTGCAGCCATGCGGGCGGCGCGCGCGCCGATCGACGGTTTCTGCGTCGGAACGCGCGTTGCCGTCTCGAGCGATGCGCCCGCGCTCGACTGCGCCTACAAGCTGCACGCATACGACGGCCGCCCGACGCGTAAGCGTTCGCACGGTAAGGAGAGTTGGCCGGGTCCGCGTCAGGTGTTTCGGGAATTGGACCCGCACGGCCGCATCGGCCGCGACGTGATTGCTTGCGCCGACGAAGTGATGGAAGGCCGGCCGCTACTGCAAGAAGTCATGGTCAACGGCCGGCGCAAGGCGCCGTCACCGCCTTTGCGCGAAGTGCGCGCTTATTGCAGAGAGGAGCTCGCGTCGCTGCCCGTCAAGCTGCGGACGCTCGTCCCGGTCATGCACAGCCCGACGAAGGTGTCGCGTCGCCAACACGAGCTTCAAGAGCACGTTGATCGGGAAACGACGTGAGCAGCCGTTATAGTCGACAGTTGGCAGTTGAAAGTTGATAGCGAAGAGCTTCGCGCGAACGCGCGTTTCTCCGCTGTCAACTATCAACTCTTCTTCTGATAGAGCCCAATGAGCTCCGCCTGGGCGAGCACGTGACCTTGCATCGCGTCGAGCACGCGCGCTTTGTCCGCGGCTGCACCGAGATCGGGTAGCTGCGTGTCCAGCGCATACAGCTTGAAGAAATAACGGTGCCGACCGATTGGCGGACACGGTCCGCCGTAACCGGTCCTGCCCCAGTCGTTGAGGGCGTCGCGAGCGCCGTCGTATCCGCCGCGCGCTCCGCAATTCTCGGCGAGACTGCGCGCCTCTGCCGGCAAGTTGTACAGCACCCAGTGCACCCAGATGCGTTTCGGCGCGGCTGGGTCGGGTGCATCCGGGTCATCGACGATGAGAGCGAAGCTGCGAGTGCCCTCCGGAGCGCCGTCCCATGTCAACGGCGGCGAAACGTCGTCGCCTTCGCACGTGTAGCGTGCCGGGATCGTGCCGTTGTGTTCGAATGCAGGAGAACTCAGCGTAAGCGTCATCCTATGCCTCTCGGAGTGAGCGACTCGGTCGATTGTAGTCGTCAATCGTTCGGACTGGACGAACTGCCGCGCCACGGTCGTACGGTCGCCGCTTGCGGCCCATGGTTGCCCAACTCTTCCTCGAATTCGACGATCGTGCCGACGGAGAGCGCGCCGAACTTCGTGTCCCTCAAACAATTACGATGAAAGTACACGGTGTGACCGTCGTCGGCGGCGATGCGTCCATAACCTTTGGCAAGATGCTCGATCGTGCCGATGCGCGATACGGTCGAGCGGTGCGGTTCGCCATTGCGCTCCGCGGCCTGCTGGCGAAGCAGCCGCTTTGCGGCATCGAATGCATCCCGCAACGCAACGAACACGTCCAGATAGGCCTCTTGTTCCTGCGTTTCGCTGCGTACGCGAAAAACTCGATCGGGCGTATGCAGCTCGATCTGAACATCATGCGCGGCGTGCAGCCGCGCCCGGACGGGCAGTGCTGCGATCTCGACATGGCAGCCGATGAGCTCGGGGTGGAATCGTTCTAAGTGCGCGATGTGCTCGTGTACGCGTGCCTCGACCGCGGCCGACGGTTCCGTGTTCTTGAACGTGATCCGCGCTGGCGATTGCATCGTGATTCTCCGCTCTGGCGTGAAGCTTCGAAACTTTGGTGACGCTGCAGCGCATGCAGGTTCTACGACATGTAGGTATGGACAATGGAGCCCTGAACCTCGCGAGGATTCAGCCGTTCAGCGACTCCCTGAGCGCTAATCGGCGAGCTTGCGCGAAAGCACAGGCTTTTCGAATCGGCGAAAGCAACGATGTTATTTCGCTAGTCGCGTGGGCTTGGGGCTTGAGGCTCAGGGCGTGGGGTAAGAGCGAGCGTGCGAGCAGGTGTGCCTACACCTACGGTCTCAGCGCCGCGGCGCTTCGCCGCAGCGCTCGGAAATCCATTTCCGGGCGGCATCGCGCAGTGCAACGGCCGTGAGAAAAGGAGTTCGTTCTGCAGCATGTAATTCTGTTCCAATTGCGATGTCGATTGGTACTCGCTTTGGGATCCATTCCGTGTCTCGCAACAGCGAGCGTGCGCCGCGGATGGCGATCGGAATCAGCGGCGCGCGGGCAGTCGCGGCAGCGACGAAGGCACCCAGACGAAACGGCAAGAGTCCTGGCGCGCGTGTAAACGTGCCTTCCGGAAAGAACATCAACGAGCGCCCGGCGGCCACCGCCTGTACGACGCGTTCGGCATCCTCGACACTTGCACCTGTTGCATAGCGTTCGACGAACAAGGTGTCGAGACGTCGCATGAACAGACTCAAGACCGGCACGCTACCAAGCTCTGCCTTCGCGACGAAGCTGCAAGGGAAGGGCAGCGTCGCCGCAAGCAGAATGGCATCGAGATAGCTCGCATGATTTGCGACGAAGATGCAGGGCGTCTCCGCTGCAGAAGGCATGGCGCCTGACGTGTGCACGCGAACTCCCGTAATGGTGAAGAATGCGCGTGCAAAGTGATGCACGATCGCCCAGCGCGCTCGGAGCGTGAACGGCAGAAGCACGAGCAAGAACGCGACGACGCCGAGCAACGCCAGCATGGCCCAAAAGTAAATTGCGTAGAGGAACCCCGCCACGCGTCTCACCGCGCGACGCAAGGCCTGCGGCGCTGCGCCGAGTGCGAGCGTCAGCGCTTGCAGCCAAGGTGCACGAGGACGAGGGACGCGGTGAAGTCCGGCTTCGTAGAGCTCGCGCGTGGCGGACCGCCGAATCTTCCCGCTCGACGTCTTCAGCACTGTGTGAGGCTCGCATAGCACGATCTCATCGACGGGCTCGCCGAGCTCGCGGACGATCGTGTGCAGTATCTGCTGCTTGAGTGCTGCGCGCTGCTCGGCGTCGTGCGCGTTCGTTTCCGCTAACACGACGACGCGCTCGGTGCCTGTGCTTGCGTCGCGGGAGCCGAACACCGCGACGCACCCTTTGCGAACGCCGGGAATCGCACCGACGATGGCTTCGATCTCCTCCGGGTGCAGATGACGACCAGCACGAATGACGATGTCTTTGATGCGCCCGGTTGGATAGATCTCACCATTCACGATGTAGGCGCGATCGCCGCTGTCGAGCCAGCCGTCGTGAATCAAAGTCGACGTTGCTCCAGGATTGCGGAAATAGCCGGTCGTGGCCGATGGACCGCGAAATTCGAGTCGGCCCTCGTGTCGTTCGGGAAGCTCGTGTCCGGCCTCATCGACGATACGGACTTCGTGCCCGGGGATCGGCCGACCGCAGGCGACGAACCGCAAAGCACGCGGATCGTCTTCGGGCACCGGCACTGCTCGGCCGGTACGCGCGAACGTGTCGCGATCGATCGAATCGATCAGCGGTTCGCGGCCGAGCGGCGGAATTGTGAGGCCTACCGAGTTTTCTGCGAGTCCGTAGACAGGCATTAGCGCCGTGGGACGCAGGCCGCAAGCGGCGAACCGGCGTCGAAATCGCTTCAGCGTGTCTGCGC
>DATCLP010000113.1:0-11306 GCA_036563855.1 Steroidobacteraceae bacterium
GTCTGGGAGTCATCAATAAGAACGCCGAAGAGGGAGTGACCTGGGTGCATTCGTACGTGAGTGGGGATCATCGCAAGACTTGGTGCATCTACGACGGGCCTTCCCCCGAGGCTATTCGCAAGGTTGCGGAGCGCAACCAGCTACCGATCGACAACATCCACGAAGTGCAGGTGCTCGATCCGTACTTCTATCGGTCGTAATTGAGTCAGCCTGTTGTCGCGCGGTGCGTCGCGTCGGACCGCGCGATCACAAACCTGATGTAAGCATTTCCTCGGCCGCACCATCGCCGCGTGCGGCCTTGCTCACCAGCGTGCGCGCTGCTGGTGCAATTTCGCCTGCGGCTGCTTCGCGAGCCGCAACACGCGTTTGCTCGACGATGTGCCGGGCCGATTCGCGTGCTGCGCGTCCAAGCTCGCCGGCTCTCAATTCGGGGGATTTTTCAACGTCGACGCCTTGCGGCTCGACGCCTACGCCGTGCGCATACACCATCTTGCCGCCGAGATACGCTGTGTAGCTCATGGCTAGGAGTCCGGCTGCGCCCGCGAGCAAGTAGCCAAGCCCTGGCCGCCGGCGGCTTTGCCTGTAAATCGCCATCGCTGTCGTCGCACCGACGAGCGCTGCATTGAGATTGCGATGCGTGACGAGCATTTCGTGCGCCTCGCCCTCGGCTCTTACTGCGCCTTGTGCAATGAAGCCGGCAACGCCGGCGATCGCGGCGCTCGCAGCGGCGATCGGCATCAGCACCTTGCCCGCATTCATCAATGCTTCGCTGTCTGTCGCTTCGCCGATCGCATCCAGCGCGAGCGCGGCGGGCACCAGCGTCAATGGAAAGTGGACGATCGAAGGGTGAATTTCGTGCGTGCGCAGCATGGGGTCACCGTGTTTCGCGTTGCGTCTGCTCGAACGCAAAGCACGGCGACGGTCGGTTGTTCCGTCGAGCGAGAGTTCGAGGGCAGCTACGTTTCCAGCAGGGTTTGCAACTTCTGCAAAGCCGCCTTCCAAGCAGCTCGCTGCGACTCCACCGCTCGCTTGTTCGGCAGCCTCATAACTTGCACGGCGATCTGCGACTTGTTCGGGCCTTTCCTGTAGCAGCCGATGTTCAGCCGTGTCGTACCGTTCCAGGAGCCGTTCAAATACTTGTTTGGCGTCTGCGAGGACACTTTGAAAGCTCCGGAGGGAAACCACTGCTTGCGCATCGCGGGCGATGCGGCGGCTTGGAACACATCGGAAACGTTCGCCGCGATCGTTTTCGTCGCGCTCACGGCGAAACCATTTGCCGTCTGGTGCACCTCGCGCAAGCCGCGCGCACGTTCGTATTCGACAGTGATCATCTGTGACCACCAGCCGGATACGCCGTGGCGTGTTGCGAGCAGCTTCGCGATCTCTTTGTGTGCAAGCTTCTGCGCGTCGGCGCGATCGAGCGCGGCGAACCAGCTCTTCCAGACTTTTCCCGTCTTCGCCTTCACGGCAGAGTCGCTCATCGCCGGGGCATAACGAGTAGCTTGCTTCTTCGCTGTGCTCATGGCGTACCTCGGTATTGCCGGCGGAGCGTAGCACCGCGGTACGAGAGCTGCGATCGAAATGAATGCATGGTTTCTTGTGCGGTGCGCCGTGGTCGACGACTCGGACGCTTGCGCGTCGTATCAGGTCGAACGGGCAGCGGACGCCGCGAACCGTGCCTTGATACGCCGTTTCGATGCTTCGAGGATCGCATTCGATCGTGCGGTATCTGGCTCAGCGCGGGCCAAGGCCAACGCGCCGACCATTTCTGCCAGCATCGAGCTTGCTTCCTCGTCTGCCTTTTCGATGCCCAGGCGTTCGAGAGCAGTGCAAATGCGCTCGGTCAGAGCTGCGACGCCCTTCGCAAACTCATCGCGGCAGGATTTGGTCAGTCGACGCAGTTCCGGTGCAAGCGCCGGAATCGGGCAACCGGCCCCGACTGCATCGCGATGCGCCGGCGACAAATAGAAATCCACGTAAGCGTTGAGTGACTCCGCCGGCCCCTTGCCTTGGGTGCAGCTATCCCAGGTGCTGAGCCCTTCCTGGAACATCTGCCGGATCGCTGCGGCGATGAGCGCGTCCTTCGAAGAGAAGTGCGCATAGAACCCGCCGTGCGTCAGCCCGGCTTTGCCCATGACCTGCGCCACGCCGACGCGGTGCGGCCCTTGCGCCCGAATTGCCTTCGCGGCTGCTCTCAGGACTTTTTCGCGCGTGCGTTGCTTGCGGTCGGGTTCGTAGCGCATGTCCCTGTTCGATGCTCCACTTGTGATGCGGGTAATATTATAGAGATCATACTACGAGCGCGAGCTCCAACGATGCGCGAGGCGATCGAGGGAGCTTCAGGGCTATGCGGATCTGCGGATGGCGTAGACTCGCTCGAGCAATCGCGTCAGACCGCGCTGTCGGAAACGTGCGCTCTCGGGTAAGTCCGTAACATCGGCGGTCTCGAGCAACTCGATGTGCCAATGCGCGAACAGCCGCTGGATCTCCGCTTCGCCGACCGCAAACGGCGGACCACGCATCTCCTGTTGGTCGTAATCGGTGGTGATGAGCAGGATCGGCGCCTTGAGGGGGAGCACCACCTCGAGCTTGGCGGCATACGCCTCGCGCATGCCGGACGGCAATGCATTCAATGCAGCTCGATCGTAAACGACGTGCACGTTTGCAAGGTCGGCGCGCTGCAAGTTGAAGAAGTCGCCGCAAAGTAACGCGATTCCGGACGACGTAAAGTATTCGAATGCGCCGCGCCTCTCGACCCGCGGGGTCATGCCCCATTCCTCGAAGAACTCGGTGCACGCCGTGCGGGCGATGTCGATGCCGAGGACCTCGTGTCCCTGCTCGTGCAGCCAACGCATATCGAGGCTCTTGCCGCACAACGGCACGAAGACTGTGGCGCCGTTCGCGATGCCGAGTGCTGGCCAGTGCCGAACGAGATACGGATTGACCTGCGATTGGTGAAAACCGATCTCGTGCCTGTTCCAACGTTCGAGCCAGAAGTCGGTATCCATCCCACAAGTGTAGTCCCGTAGGACGGCAGCGCAATTCGTAATCCTCGTTGCCGAGCGGATCGCATGAGCATCTGCCGCGAAAGGTGCACGACTGACCTACCTGACTGCGCGCTGAACACACGCATTCATGAGCGATTAAGTACGTGTGCGTTGTGATTGGGCCGTCACTTGGGGAGAACGGCCATGAATCGCTCGACCATCGCGGCATTGCTCGCAAGCTCGTTCCTGTTGGGGCCCATGCTGGTCTTGGCTGCGGAAGGCAAAGTGGCCGAGACGACGGTCGTTCCCGACGCAAACCGCATCGCGAGCTATTCACGTTCCAGCGTCGATCCTGAACAGGCGCTGGCAGGGAGCACCAAGACTGCTAGACAAGCAAAGCGGCACATCTCCACGAAACCGGCGACCGCAGCCGAGAAGCCCCGGCGCGGATCGGTGCAGATGTCTCCGCACGCAGATCTCTTCTATATCTACGATGCCCGAAGCACGTTGCTGCGCGATCGCGATGGCGACGGCTATCACAGCGAGTTCCGCATCCGATTCGATGCCGATGTGCGCATGGGCGATGCGCTGGTTTATGCGCGGCTCTACTTGCGGCGACTCGGCGAGCGCGACTGGTTTCTCTATCACGAGACCGACGACTTCTGGATTTTCGGTCAGTCCGGCAACGACGATTACTACGTGACGACGACACTCGATGCGGGGTTCGCGACGGCCGAATACGATGTGCTGATCGATCTCTACGAGGTCGGCGTGCCCGGCATCGTTGCGACGATCGGCCCGTTCGACACAGGCGAGCTCGGGTTCTTGCCGCTCGAGGAAGTCGGACTCGATGTGCCGATCGAGATGCCTGGCTTCAACATCGGCGAGGTCTATACGGATCTCATCGTGGACGAGGACCGCGACGGGTTCTATTCGAGATTTCAGATCACCTTCGATCCCGACGCCGATTTCGAGAATCGCTGGGTGTACGCACGCATTTGGGTGCGAGCAAGCGGCGGCGACTGGATCGAGGAGTTCGTGACCGAAGACTGGCTCGTCGAGACGAGCGGAACCCGCGATGCGTATGTCCTCGATATCGATTGGATCAGCGGTTATCCCACGTCCTACTATGACGTGCAGATCGACCTTTTCGATGCCGCGACCGATGCGCTGATCGCATTCGCCGGTAGCGAGAGGCCCGAGCTGGCACAGCTGCCGCTCGAGGACCGCTCGCGCGACCGTGCGCCGAGCGCGCCTGCGCCGGGGGGTGGCGGGGACTCGAGCTCTAGGGAGGGCGGCGGCGGTGCACTTGAACTGTGGACAGTGCTCAGCCTTCTCGGTGTCGCGGCAATCCGCTCGCGGCGACACCGTCGAGAACGGTGAAGACATTCCAACGGCACGCGCTTCCTGCAATCATGACGGCCTGAGCTCCTGGGAGTGAACGACATGCAATCGAAGCTCGCAAGCGCCGTCTGCGGCAGTGTGTTGTTACTGATTGGAACGGTCGCGTTCGCGCATACCACGGCGACGAGCACGACACCAAAGTCGGGCTCTGTATTGAACGAATCGCCGCCGGCGATCGAGATTACATTCAAGGATGCGGCACGGCTGACGGCCGTCGTCGTACGCCAGGCAGGCAAGCCCGAGCGCAAGCTGTCGTTCTCGCCCAATACGAGCGCCAAGACGTTCACGGTCGAAAATCCGATGCTCGAGCCCGGTAAGAACGAAGTGCAATGGACGGCACTATCGGCGGATGGGCACGTCATCAAGGGCACGATCGTGATCACGATCAAAGCATCCGACGATTCGGCCTGATGCTCGAAGGACTCGCAGCGCTCGCGCAAGCACTGGTCTATCTTGCAGCGGTGCTTGCGGCGGGCGGAGTATTCGCGCGCGCAACGCTGCGACCGGGACACGCCGCGGCACAAATTCTCGATCTCGCGACGCGGCGAGGCGCGATCGCCACGATCGGTGCAACGGTCGCAGCGCTCGTCGTGCTCATACTTCGCCTGGGCGGCGGGTTCGATCCCTCAATTGTCGGCACCGTGCTCGCATCGAACGTCGGCGGCGCAGCCGCGGTGAGGCTGGCCGGCGCGTGCCTGTTGCTCGTTGTCCCGAGAGACGAAGAGGATGGATTCAATCGCGGCATGCTGCTCAGCGCCGCGGCACTCGTGGCGGGCTCGTTTGCGTTCAGCGGACATGCAGCCGTCGAAGGCTTGTGGTCCGGAATCGTCGCAGCGATACACGTTGCGATCGTCGCGTGGTGGGTGGCTTCGCTCTTGGCGCTGCGTCGAGCATGTGCGATTGGCGAAGAGCCCCAAGCGCTCGTGCGGAGGTTCAGTACGCTTGCGCTCCGTATGGTCGGCGCGCTGGTTGCGGCAGGCGTGCTGCTGATTCTCGCGCTGATCGACTTTGCGGAAGGCTTTACGCCCTACGCGCGCAATCTCGCTCTAAAGCTTGCGATCGTCGCGATCGTGCTCGGCGTTGCCGCCTACAATCGGTTCGTCCTCACGAAAGGTATCGAGGCGGGCGACAGAGCTGCCGTTGCAAATCTTGCGCGCTCGATCGATATCGAGCTCGGGCTGATCGGAGCGATCCTTCTGATGACGGCGATCATGACGACATACACGTCGCCGCACGAATAGCAGCTCCCGCGCAGCCTTGCCTCGGCATCAAAGCAGCCATTCGATCGGGAGCTTCGACAGCACGTAGAGCATCAGACGTTTGAGCGGCGTCGCCCCCGGCTCGCGCTTGTGCACGATTTCTTGTCTTCCGCGCCGCTCGACCCATTGCAACAGGCCGTGACGGGCAAGTCGAACCTGATAGCTGGTCGCCGGAATCTCCGAATCGAACGTCTTCGCGATCTCGGCTGCCATGGCCGGACTTTCGATCAAGAAGCCCAGCTCGGTGTTCAGTTGCGCCGAGCGCGGATCGAAATTGAACGAGCCGACGAAGAGCCGCTCGCGGTCCACGACGAACGTCTTCGCATGCAAGCTCGACCCCGAGTTGCCCGTGAGCTTGCGGTCGCGGCCCGAAGTGAGCTCCGACATGCGCTTGAGCTCGTAGATCTCGATGCCTGCTTTCAACAGCGCCTTGCGCCGCTTTGCATAGCCGGCATGGACGACTGCAACGTCGGTGGCTTCCAGCGCGTTCGTGAGAACCGTGACCTTCACGCCGTTGCGCGCCAGGTCAAGCAGCATTTGCGTCCCGGCGCGCGTCGGTACGAAGTACGCGCTGACAAGGTGCAACTCGCGCTTCGGCTGACCGAGCGCTGCCAGCAAACGCTCCGAGAGCATTTCATGCGAGCGGGCACGCCCGAGCACTTTTTCAGGATCGTCGCTGAGAATTCGGACGGAGGCCCAGTGGTAGTTCAGCGTGCCGGCGATGAGGTCTTGCACGAATCGAGAGCTTTGGAGGGCGCGCGCGTAGGTCAGGGCTCTCGGGTGTTGCGTCACGGCTTGCGCCGCTTTCGTGATTGCCTCGACCGTAGCGCGTGGCGGCCGGCGCAGAATCGACTTGAGCGGGTAGGCCGAGGGACTGCGCCAATAACGCTCGAAGTCCTTGCTGACTTCGTCGACGACAGGTCCGATGGCCATCACATCGAGATCGACGAATGCGATCTCGTTGTGCGCGTCAAAGTATTCGTCGCCGACGTTTCTGCCGCCGACGATCGTGACCAAATTGTCCGCGGTGAAGGATTTGTTGTGCATGCGGCGGTTGAGCCGCGAGAAGTCGTAGATGTTCAGCGTGCGGATCCGTCGCATCAAGAACGGGTTGAACAGCCGCACCTCGATGTTCGGATGCGAGTCGAGCGCTCCGAGCATTTCATCTTGGCCATTCGTATTGTTGTCGTCGAGCAGCAGACGGACGCGCACGCCGCGATCGGCGGCACGACGGATCGCTTCGAACAGCATCGTGCCCGACATGTCGTTGCGCCAGATGTAGTATTGGATGTCGAGCGTGTATTCCGCGGCGTCAGCGAGGTGTGCGCGGGCAGCGAAGGCGTCCCGGGCGTCACGCAATTCGACGACTCCGGAAAGACCCGGATGCAGCCGTACGCGTGCATCGACGGACGCGAACAATCGCGAACGGACCGTATCCACCGGAACGGATTCGGCCTCCGGCTTGCGCCGAGGCGACAGGAACAAACGCGGTCGATGGATACGGCGGAATCTTGACACGACCCGCAAAAGCTATTCGATCCGGATCGACAATGCGAGCGAGTTTGCGGTGAAAGGCGGCGGTGCGGATGCGAGGTTTACTGCATGACGCAACTCGTAACGTTGGTCGAGACGAGCAAGCAAGTGGCTGCCACGTCGGCGCGCTCGGTGAAGATCAAGGCGCTGGCGGCCTACCTACGCCAGCTCGAGCCGGCGGAACTCGAGATCGGCGTGCTGTACCTATCGGGGGAGACTCGCCAGGGCCGCATCGGGATCGGGTATTCGACGCTGAGCGCCAGCGTCGCGTCCGCCGCCGCGAGCCCCTCGCTTCATTTGCGCGAAGTCGATCGCTATCTCGAAGAACTTGCCTCTATGCGCGGTGCGGGCTCCACCGCGCGCCGCGCAGGGCTGCTGCGGGAGATGTTCGGCCGCGCGACGGCCGAGGAGCAGGACTTTCTGCTTCGCTTGTTGACGGGCGAGCTGCGTCAAGGCGCGCTTGCAGGACTGATGGTCGAAGCGATCGCTGCGTCCGCGCAGTTACCGCTTCCCGAGCTACGCCGTGCAGCCATGTACGAAGGCAATCTGGGCGTGGTGGCGCGCGTTGCGATTGAGGAGGGCGCTCGAGGGTTACGGCGGTTTCAACTGCAGCTCATGTCCCCGATCGCGCCGATGCTCGCGCAGACGGCCGTCGATGTGGAAGAGGCGCTCGAGACGATTACCGGAGACGTTGCGTTCGAGTGGAAGCTGGACGGTGCGCGCATACAGCTTCACAAGCAAGGGAACGACGTACGCGTGTTCACGCGCAACTTGAACGAAGTGACGTCCGCCATTCCGGAGATCATCGAAGCGGCACGCGCGTTGCCGGCCGATGACATGGTGCTCGACGGAGAAGCCATATGTTTGGCCTCGAACGGTCGTCCGCATCCCTTTCAAACGACGATGCGGAGGTTCGGCCGCAAGCTCGATGTAGAGCAGCTTCGAGCGGAGCTGCCGATGCGCGCGTTCTACTTCGATTGTTTGCGGTTGAATCAGCGCAGCTTGGCCGATCGTCCGACGCGCGAGCGCTTCGAGGCGCTGGCCGCCGTCGTTTCTCCGGAGCAAATCATGCCTCGTTGTATCACGCGCTCGGCTACGGAAGCGCAGGCCTTTTACGAGGAAGCGCTTGCGCAGGGGCATGAAGGCGTGATGGCGAAGGCGCTCGATGCGCCATACGAAGCCGGCAATCGCGGTGCGAGCTGGCTCAAGATCAAGCGCGTGCATACGCTGGATCTCGTCGTTCTCGCCGCCGAATGGGGTCATGGCCGGCGAACCGGCAAGCTTTCGAACTTGCATCTTGGCGCGTTGGATCCTGCAACCGGGCAGTACGTGATGCTCGGCAAGACCTTCAAGGGCCTCACCGATGCGATGCTCGAATGGCAAACGCAGGAATTTCTCGCCCGCGAGCTCCATCGCGACCAGCGGACCGTATACGTGCGGCCGGAGATCGTCGTGGAAATTGCATTTAGCGACTTGCAAGCAAGTCCGCGATATCCAGGCGGCTTGGCGCTCCGTCTCGCAAGAGTCAAACGCTACCGCACGGACAAGTCGGCATCGGAAGCCGATACGATGGAGACGGTGAGGAAGCTGTTTCGGGCGCAGACCGAAGACTGAAAGCTGAAGGACGGGCGCGCGATGCGCGCGGTTCTGGTCCAGAGCCCGCTCAAAGAAGAATCCACAATAACAGTCCGCCGAGCAGCGACCACTTGAGCACGTAGTACACCGTCTTGTTCCAGCTCTTCAGACGCTTCGCGAGCAGACGGACCTGATACGCGTAGCCGAACAGCTTGTTCAGGATTCCGACTTTTTCGCCTTCCATGTTCTGCGTCGCTGCCGCCCGCGCGAATGGCTGACCGATGTAGCGGTTGATCAGCCGTGCGATCGGATTCGACAACGGGCGCTCTATGTCGCAGAACAAGATCAGCCGCGGCTTGTCGGTGTGGTTCTCGGCGCGGTGGATGTAGGTCTCGTCGAAGACGACGGCTTCGCCGTCCTTCCAGTAGTAGAGCTCGCCGTCGACGAAAATCCGGCATTGCTCGGAGTTCGGCGTCGAAAGACCGAGGTGATAACGGAGCGATCCGGCGAACGGATCGCGATGCGACGGCAGCCGCGCGCCGGGGGGAAGGACGGCGAACATCGCGGCATGAACCGAAGGTATCCGCTCCAGCAGCGCCGTCGTCTGCGGGCACAAGGCGCGCGCGGACGGCAGGAAATCGTCGTACCACTTCAGATAAAAGCGTTTCCAGCCGCTCTTGAAGAACGAATTGAAGCCGAGGTCGTTGTACTTGGCGGCTGCGCGGATGTAGCCCTCGTCGAACAGCCGGAGGCCCTCATCGCGGATCATCTGCCAGTTCGCCTGCAATTCCTTGAGCTCGGGAAAATGCGAGACGTCGATGAACGGCCGCGCGGGGACGGCCGAGAACAGGTACATCAGGGTGTTGTACGGCGCCATGAACGTGGAGTGGTCCGTCAGTTGGCGGCCGACGCTGTGACGCACGCGCCCGCGGAAGTGGACGTACACCCCCGTGAGGACGAAGAGCAGCAGGACGAAATATTTCGGTAATGCAGCGAGAGAGCCCATGGGGTGCATATGGTACGGCTCGACAGCCGATGTCCCAAGCAGGGTCTACGACCGGCGACGGCGTTACTCCAAACTGTGCTTTCCCTTTTCCCCTTTCCCTTTTCTCGATTCCCTCCTGTCGTCATGAGGCATACTTGCACACCCTGTCGGATAAGCACTGGGATTTCGTAACGTGAATCTGCAGATTTCCGCTGCCCTGATCATTTTCGTCGTGACGGTCGCAACGAGCCTGTTGGCGCTGTTCGGCTCACCCAAACTGCTCGATGCCTGCCTCTTTCGCCCCTTTTGGTTCTTGCGGCGCAAGGAGTATCACACGATCGTCACGAGCGGGTTGGTGCATGGAGATCTCATGCACCTGCTGTTCAATATGATCACGTTCTACTTTTTCGCGTTCCACTTGGAGCGTTTCATCGGCACGTTCTTGTTCGTCGTCCTGTACGCAGCCGGATTGATCGTGAGTCACGTAGGAACGTACATGAAACACAAGCACGATCCGAACTACGCCTGCCTCGGCGCTTCCGGCGCGATTTCGGCGGTGTTGTTTGCGTCGATCGTGTTCTACCCGCAGCAGCGGCTATTCATCATTCCCATTCCGGTGCCGATTCCCGCGCCGCTCTTCGCGGTGGCCTACCTTGCATACACATACTGGGCCTCCAAGCAACCGCACGGACGCATCAATCACGATGCTCACCTGGGCGGCGCGCTGACCGGGTTGGTGTTCGTCGCGCTGCTTGCGCCGCAGGCGTATGGGAATTTGTTGCGCAGTTTGTTTTAGGGGCTACGGGCTACGGGCGACGGCCAGAAGCCGGATCGTATAGCGCACACGAGGAAACTCGTGCCGGCGCGGCGCCTCTTTGGCTCTGTCCGTAGCCCGTAGCCGGTAGCCCGAATAAAGCGAAGCCCCGTCGCGAAAGGCGGGGCTTCGGTGCCGGAACCCTGGTTTCGTCTGAACACAAGAGTCAGGATCGAAACGGATTCCAGGCGTGGAAGTGCTCCGTTCCAGTCTAGAGCCGGTAGTCCAAACGAGTTCGGACTTAGGGCTGTTCGAGCTGATAACTTCGCGCCTTCCGCGATAACGACGCATCGCAGGGCTCAAAGGTTCCTGTGCGAGCGAAGGTTTCGGGGTCGCTCCGACGAGCGTCGGCTATCGACGCATACTTGCGCGGTTGAGAGCTCAACACACGTACCGTTACGTGTAATCCGTATTTGCGCCAGGCTCTCCGGGCGAGAACACTCCTGATCGCCTTTCTAGCAGCCGCTAGCCGTGGTGCTCGTCGGCTTCGCATGCACGACAAATAACGACTTGCATACAAAGGAGAGACTATGCGTCGTTCAGTCGCCTTGATCGGTTGTGTTGCACCTGTGTTCGTCGTTCCGGTTGCGGGACTCGCCGCGGACCCGCAGGATCAGCCTCTCGAACGAATCATCGTGACGGCTACGAAGCGAGAGGCGGATTTGCAGGAAGTACCGTTCTCGGTTTCCGCCACTAGCGAGCAACAAATTCGCAATTCGGGCGCGAGCAACGTCATCGAGCTGTCGCGC
>DATCLP010000114.1:0-6864 GCA_036563855.1 Steroidobacteraceae bacterium
CGGCACGCTCGTCGTAGCTGTAGTCGCGCGTCATCTCGATCGTGTCGAGCGGAATCAGCTCGCGACCGCCGCTTTCGACGGAATACTGAACGATGTAATACACCTGATACTCTTCGGGCGTGTTCCGCGCGGATACCGACAGCACACGCTGGCCGCTGACGTCGCTGCGGATGCGCACGATCGCGGTCGCGGCACTTCGATCGTCGACCAGCTTGGCGCCCGAAGCGAGCAGACTCTCGCGCAAGGCACGATGGAACTCCGTGTGAGGATCCCTCGTCTCGACGTAGGCGGTGGCGAACAGCTCCGGCAAGCGTGAGGTGCCTTGCAAGCGCCAGCCGCACCCGGCGGCAAGGGACGAGGCAAGCAAAATGACCACGAATCTCACGATCGTATCGGCGTGCATATCGAGCAGCGAACGCAAACGGCCGCCATGATGCCAGAGGCACGCGGTACGAACATCCTGGAACGACGGACGCGCAGAGAAAAACGGGTTAGAACTATCTCAGAACGTCAAGCGGCCGCAGGTGACCAACGGGAATCGCGCGGGACGAGCACCGCAAAGACTGCCGGCGCTGGTCGCCGCGCTACCTGCGGACGCAGTAGTTTCGAGATAGGTTCTAGCTGGGGTCTGCGGCGCGCTCGGGCTGGCCGGTTCGCTGGGTCACGGCATGAACCTTGAGCATGCAGTAGCTTTCGACTGCATACCCGTGGCGACAGGCGATCGTCGCACCGACCGCGACGCTGCGCTGAATGGCGCTCAGCTGGGCCGATCCTGCCCGGCCGGAGCAGACCCGGCAATGATCCGCGACTTGAATGAGCGCGGCTGCATCGATCGTCGCGCCTTCAGCACCGGTTCGGTCCAGCCCCACGAGGCCGAAGTCGAACTCCAGCGGCAGCGCAGAGGGGATTCTGCCGAGCACCGTCCGCAAACGTTCCTTGATGTTAGGCCCGTCTCCCGGCGCAGCTTCGACCAAGACAATGGCAAACAGTACTTCGTCCGATCGACCCTCGACACGGCCGATCCAATCGACGTGCGCGCGAATCGTTTGGCGTAGCGCGTCGACGACCGTCTTGAGCGCTGCCGAGGGTGGACGCTCGGAGCGGTCGACGCAGCGCACGCCGATCAGGAGCACGGACAAGCTACGCCCGTAGCGCAGCGCACGATGCAGCTCCGTGTCCAACCTGGAGAGCGTTTCCCGTGCAGTGAATGCACCGGTCTCGCTGTCGATCGGAGACGCGGTCGCGAGCGCAGCCCGAGTCTCCTCGAGAGAACGGCGAAGCGCGATCGTGTTGAGCGCTGCACGAAGGCGTGCAAACAGCTCGTCGTCGGGGATCTGCACGCTCAAGTAATCGTCCACCCCGACGCGGGCACAGCGCGCATAGTCGATGCTCGCCTGCGGCAAGCTCAGCATCATGACGTAGATATCTGCGAGCCCGCGCGCGCGCAGCAACTCTGTGAATGCGAGCCCGTCCATGTCGGGCAGCTCGCTCGCGGTGACGATGAGCGGAAACCATTGACGCTCGAGCTGCTCGAGCGCGGAATTGCCGCCGCGGGCACGTTCGACTTCGAATCCCCCGGCTGCCATCCGTTCCTCGAGCGACGACGATTCGGGATCGTCGCTCGAGACGAGGAGGATTCGCATCGGCAACGCGCGCGTCAGGACCGACATGCGCATCGCCATCGCATCGATGTTCATTGCTGCTTCCGAGCGTCCTTTGGCCTGACCCGTGTCTGCCATGTGCATCCCGCGTGCAGCGTAATGCGAGTCGGGGGCGAGTACGTTTGGATTCCCAGCCGAGTTAAATACCAGCCCGGCGCGCGGCAACGCATCAGGTAAACCCTGATTGAATCGGTTTGGCGCCGCTACGACGAACGACGAGCGTGAAGATTCATGGAGAACGGTGCGCTTCGATCTTCCGCTCGACTCGTTCGCCGGTACGTCGCTACGACAGGAATGCCGGTTGTTGCAGCAATGGCGAGGCGTCTGCGCGGATCAGACCTATCTCAACGCCATGCGTGCGACCGCAGGTCGCGTCTTGGTTCTATTCCCTGAAGCTCGGATCCAGCCGATCCAGCCGGCGCAACAATCCCGGCCACACCAGTACTGCACCTGCACCTCGCGTCACGGCCTGCGTATAGGCGGGAACGGTATCGAGCACGCTTTGCGGAATCCGGATGAGCTCGGCGCCATTGCCCTGTGCGAGCACTTGGATCTCGCACGCCCGCTGAAATGTGAACATTGAGAGGAATGCTTCCGCGACCGTCGCCCCGACCGTCAGCAATCCATGATTGCGCAACATCAAGTGGCGCGCATTGCCGAGATCCTGCTGCAACCGGCGCTTCTCGTCCGGATTCATCGCGATACCTTCGTAGTCGTGATATGCCAATGAGTCCACGATGATGCTGGCCTGCTGGGAGATCGGCAGCAGTCCCTCCTTCTGGCACGACACGGCAATGCCTGCGGGCGTGTGCGTGTGCAACACGCAGCCGGCGTCGGCGCGCACTTCATGGATCGCGCTGTGAATGGTGTAACCCGCCGGATTGATCTCGTAGGGGCTTTCGAGCGTCTTCTTGCCCTGCAAGTCGACGCGCACGAGGTTCGACGCCGTCACTTCGTCGAACATCAACCCGTAAGGATTGATCAGGAAATCCTCGGCGCCGGGCACTTTCGCAGAGATGTGCGTGAACACCAGATCGTCCCAACCGAAGTGCGCGACGAGCCGATAGCAGGCGGCCAAATCGACTCGCACCGCCCACTCTTCCGGGGACACGAGGTTGCGGACGTTGGGAATGGCGAGGGCGGACATAAGAACTCGGGGCGTGCGGCTTGGGGCTCGAGGCGAGAAACGCAGGTAGGCGCTGCTCGCCGTCAACTATCAACTATCACTTCCTCAATTCTCAATTCTTCATTCTCGATTCTCAATTCCATGGCCGTGCTACACGGCCATCGTCAGCAGCTTACCTTTCACATACTTCCACATCTTGAGCGGCTTTCCTTCGACCCATTTTGCGACATTGGGCTCGGCGAGCGCCGCGTTGAGCACGTCTTGATCGGAAGCATCGGCAGAAACGGTCACGCGTCCGCGCACTTTGCCGTTGATTTGTACGGCGATCTCCAACGTGTCCTGCACCAGCGCGCTCGGATCGGGTTTCGGCCACGGATGATCGATCAGCGGATCGGAGTGACCGAGCGCCTGCCATAGCGCATGCGTCGCGTGCGGCACGATCGGCGCGAGCATCAACACAATGAGCTCCAACGTCTCCTGCACGATCGCGCGACCCTGCTCGGACCGGTCGTCGAATTTCGCGAGCGTGTTCATGAGCTCCATCACGGCAGCGATCGCTGTGTTGAACGTGCGCCGTCGGCCGATGTCGTCCGTTACTTTCGCCAGCGTTGCATGAGCTGCTCGCCGCATCGCGCGTTGCGCGTCGGTGAGAGTCTCGGACCGAGCTGCGCCGATACCGCTCCGACCCTCGCCCGTCGCCCGTGGCCCGTTGCCCTGAACATGCTCATACACCGTCCGCCACAACCGGCGCATGAAACGCGCTGCGCCTTCGACACCTTCATCCGACCATTCGAGCGTGTCCTCCGGCGGCGACTTGAACATCATGAAGAGACGAACGCTGTCGGCGCCGTATTCGGCCACGAGCTGCTGCGGATCGACGCCGTTGTTCTTGGACTTGGACATCGTCGTCCAGCCCTCGTAATCGACCGGCTGGCCGTCCGCCTTCGCCGTTGCTGAGATCACGACCCGATGCGCATCGCGTTCGATGTTGAGCTCGTGCGCCCAAAAGTACTGCCGCTTCCCGCCGACCGTCCGCGAAAACGCTTCGTTGAGCACCATGCCCTGCGTCAACAGGTTCTTGAACGGCTCGCGTACTTTCACCAGACCGAGATCGTTCATCACGCGCGTCCAGAATCGCGAGTACAGCAGGTGCAGGATCGCGTGCTCGATCCCGCCGATGTATTGGTCCACCGGCAACCAATAATCCGCACGCTCGTCGCACATCGCCTCGTCGTTGTCTGGACAGGCAAATCGCACGAAATACCAGGACGAGTCGACGAACGTGTCCATCGTGTCGGTCTCGCGGCGTGCGGGCGCACCGCACTTCGGGCACGTACACTTGACGAACGATTCGAGCTTCGCGAGCGGATTACCGGTGCCGTCCGGCACGAGTCCTTCCGGCAGAAGCACCGGCAAGTCCTCGTCGGGAACCGGCACATCGCCGCACGAATCGCAGTGAATGAGGGGAATCGGACAACCCCAGTAGCGCTGCCGCGAGATGCCCCAATCCCGCAAGCGCCATTGCACCTGCTTGTCGCCGAGATTCTTCGCCTTGAGATCGGCGGCGACCGCATCGACGGCCTGTTGATACGTCATGCCGTCGTACTTGCCCGAATTGATGCACACTCCGTACTCGGCGAATGACGGCAACCACTCATCTGGAACATTCTGGCCGTCGCCCGTAGCCCGTAGCCCGTAGCCCAGATCTGCCGGGCAAATCACGAACTTGATTGGCAACCCATACTTCTTCGCGAAGCCGAAGTCGCGTTCATCGTGCGCGGGCACGCCCATGACGGCGCCTTCGCCGTAGGTCATGAGCACGTAGTTGCCGACCCACACGGGAATCTTCTCGCCCGACAACGGATGCTCGACGAACAGGCCCGTCGGCATGCCCTTCTTTTCCATGAGCGCAATCTCGGCCTCCATGGCCGTGCCTCGCTTGCACTCCTCGATGAAGGCGGCGAGCTCGGGATTGTTCTTTGCGGCATGCGCGGCCAGCGGATGTTCGGCTGCGACTGCGCAGAACGTCACGCCCATGACCGTATCGGCTCGGGTCGTGAACACGTTCAGGACGTGCCGTTCGCCGTCGAGCTCGTAAGGGAAGCCGATGCGTACGCCCTCGCTTCTGCCGATCCAATTCGCTTGCATCGTGCGCACGCGCTCGGGCCAGCCGGGCAGCTCGTTCAAGGCATCGAGGAGCTCCTGCGCCTGGTCGGTGATACGCAGGTAGTACATCGGGATCTCGCGCTTTTCGACCAGGGCGCCGGTCCGCCACCCGCGACCGTCGATCACCTGCTCGTTGGCAAGCACGGTTTGATCGACGGGATCCCAATTCACGATGCCCGTCTTCTTGTAGGCGATGCCGCGCTCGAGCATCCGCAGGAACAGCCACTGATTCCAGCGGTAGTACTCGGGCTTGCAGGTCGTCACTTCGCGGGTCCAGTCGATCGCAAACCCGAGCGACTGAAGCTGCCGCTTCATATAAGCGATGTTGTCGTAGGTCCATTTCGCCGGCGGCACACCGTTCGCCATCGCGGCGTTCTCGGCGGGGAGGCCAAAGGCGTCCCACCCCATCGGCTGCAGCACGCTGTAGCCGTTCATGCGCATGAACCGGGAGATCACGTCGCCGATGGTGTAGTTGCGGACGTGACCCATGTGCAGCCGTCCGCTCGGGTACGGAAACATCGACAGACAGTAGTACTTCGGCCGGCTGGGATCCTCCTTCGCCTCGAAGGCACGCGTCTCTTCCCAGAAGGCCTGCGCCTGCGTTTCGACGGCCGCAGGATCGTATCGTTCTTGCATGCGGAGACTAGCGAATGGACGAAGAATTACAGGGGGCGCAAGCATAGCCGCGCGGCGCCTCCGCGCAAACACTGGCTGTAGGCTATAGACTGTAGGCTGTAGGAAAAGAAAAAGCCGCGTAGCGCGCATAGACGGGCAGTGCCCGCAGCTACAGCCTGCAGCCTACAGTCTACAGCCTCGAGGCTAGTAGCCCAGGAAACGTAAACCTAAACGTCGCTCCTCCCCCGACTTCCGCCTCCGCCCAGATACGCCCGCCGTGGCGTTCGATGATCCGGTTGACGGTCGCCAGACCGATGCCGGTGCCTTCGAACTCGCCGGGGCGATGCAGACGCTGGAACACGCCGAACAGCTTGTTGGAATAGCGCATGTCGAACCCGACGCCGTTGTCGCGTACGAAGATGTGCAGCTCGGGGTTCTCTTCTAGCCCGATCTCGATGCGCGCACCGCGCGTGTAGCGCGTGTACTTGATCGAGTTGCCGATCAAATTGACGAACACTTGCGTCATGAGCGAGGGATCGCAGCGAGCCTGTCCCAGCGCCCCGATCCGCCAATCGATCGAGCGCATGTACAGCTCCTGTTCGAGATGCGCGAGCGCCTGATCGACGAGTGCATTGAGCGAGACGACCTCTTGTTTCATCTCGATATGGCTCACGCGGGAAAGCGCCAGCAGACCATCGATCAGTGCGCTCATTTGGGCGGCGCCGCGACGGATGTGATCGAGGTGGCCAATCGCGCTCGGCGTTTGCAGTTCCTGCTCGTCGCGCAGCATCTGCACGTGGGCATCGATGAGCCGCAGCGGCGCGCGCAGATCGTGGGCGACGGAATAAGAGAATGCTTCGAGCTCTCGATTGGCGATCTCGAGCTCTGCGGTGCGTTGCGCGACGCGCTGTTCGAGATCCTGGTTCAAGCGGCGCACTTCCGCTTCGGCGGCCGCGCGTTGTGCGATCTCCGCAGTCAGCGCTTTGTGACGGGCGGCGTTTTCGCAGGCGACCGCCACTTGCGCGGCGATTGCGCGTGCGACGCCGAGGTCCTCTTCCGTGAATCCGCTGAGCCCGATGCGATTGACCACGCAAAGATAACCGTAGCGGCGAGTACCCGATGCGATCGGCACGCCGAGCATCGAGACGAACTTGCCCGGCTCGATCTGCGGCGTGACGCGGACTGGTTCCGGCGGAATCATCGGGTAGAGCGCGCTGCCTCCCTCTTCTACTGTAGCCAGCAGCTCGAGATACAGCGGCGCAGACAGCAACTTGCGAACGTCCACATCCGTTAGCC
>DATCLP010000115.1:0-2437 GCA_036563855.1 Steroidobacteraceae bacterium
AATCCGTCGAGAAGTACCTGAAGCAGGCGGGCGGCGAGGTGTTGTCGTTCGTCCGTTATGAAGTCGGTGCCGGTATCGAGAAAAAGCAGGAAGACTTCGCCGAGGAAGTCCGGAAACAAGTCGAGAGCACCAAGCAGACGCATTGAACCGGCGAGCTTGGAAACCCCTCGCGGCTCCCCGCGCTCCGGAAGCGGTGCGGCGAGGTGAGGCTCGGCTGTGAATCAGAACCCCGCGACGAGCGGGGTTCTTTATAATCAGGTCGCGTCGGAGCGCCGGCGACTTTCACGGATACATCATGACCCCACCGAGTAAAGCATCGACGGATACGCAAACGGTTCCTGCAGGGAGCGGCTTACGCCGCATTCTCCTCAAGCTATCCGGCGAGGCGCTCATGGGCGACGAGGACTACGGCATCGATCCGAAGATGCTCAAGCGCATCGCGGGCGAGATTCGCGAGGTCGTGAGTCTCGGCATGCAGGTGGCGGTCGTCATCGGCGGCGGCAACATCTTTCGCGGGGCAGGACTGGCGCGAGCCGGAATGGATCGCGTGACCGCCGATCACATGGGCATGCTCGCGACGGTGATGAACTCGCTGGCGCTACAAGATGCGCTGGAGTCGCTCGGGCTTTATGCGCGGGTGATGTCGGCGATCCGGATCAACGAGGTTTGCGAGGAATACATTCGCAGGCGCGCAGTTCGACATCTCGAGAAAGGCCGGGTCGTGATCTTCGCCGCGGGCACCGGCAATCCCTTCTTTACGACCGATACGGCGGCGAGCTTGCGAGCGATCGAGATCAATGCCGATTTGCTCCTCAAGGCAACGAAGGTGAACGGCATCTACTCGGACGATCCGGTCAAGAATCCCGCGGCGACGCGCTATTCGTACTTGACGTTCGACAAGGTGCTCGCCGATCGATTGAACGTGATGGATGCGACGGCAATCGTGATGTGCCGCGACAACAATTTGCCGTTGCGCGTATTCGATTTGACGCTGCCGGGCGAGTTGCTGCGTATCGTGCGCGGCGAAGATGTCGGTACGCTCGTGACGAACGCGAACTGAAATTTCGCTGCGAGTCGGCGGCGATTGGAGCAAGCTATGTTGGAAGACGTCAAGAAGGATGCAGCCGAGCGCATGCAGAAATGCGTCGCTGCATTCAGAAACGAGCTGAAGCGCCTGCGCACCGGGCGCGCCCATCCGAGCCTTCTCGAGCACATTCGCGTCGAGTACTACGGCAACGAAGTGCCTCTCAACCAAGCGGCGAACGTCGCCGTCGAGGATGCCCGAACGCTGACCGTCACGCCGTGGGACAAGTCCATGGTCCCCGTCATCGAGAAGGCGATCATGAAGTCCGATCTCGGCCTCATGCCTGCAACCGCCGGCACGGTCATTCGTGTACCGATGCCGCCGCTCACCGAGGAGCGGCGCCGGGATCTGGCGAAAGTCGTGCGACAGGAAGCAGAGAATGCGCGCGTTGCAGTTCGCAACGTGCGGCGCGACGTGATGAACGATCTGAAGGACATGCTCAAGGAGAAGCTCGTGTCGCAGGACGACGATCGGCGCGCGCAAGAGGAAGTGCAGAAGCTCACGGACAAGTACATCGCGGAGATCGATCAGGCTCTGGCCGAGAAAGAAAAAGAATTGATGCAGATCTGATCGCTCGCGATCGATTTACAGACCCTTCGCATGTCCGTTGCTGGTGCGCCGATGTCCCAACGCTCCGTTCCGCGTCATATCGCGGTGATCATGGACGGCAACGGCCGTTGGGCGGCGCAGCGTGCGCTGCCGCGTCACGCGGGACATCGCATGGGAGTGAAGGCGGTCAAAGCCATCGTCGAGAACTGCGCCCGGCGCGGCGTCGAAGTGCTGACGCTCTTTGCTTTCTCGAGCGAGAACTGGAAGCGGCCGCGCGACGAAGTGTCGTGGTTGATGGGGCGGTTTCTCGAGGCGCTCGATACGGAAGTCGACGAGTTGCATCGCAACGGCATTCGCTTGCGGTTCATCGGTAATCTCGAGCAACTGTCGACGGCGCTCCGCGAGCGCATCGAAAGAGCGGAAACGCTGACAGCAGCGAATTCCCGCATGACGCTCGTCATCGCCGTGGCCTACGGTGGACGTTGGGATATCGCGACCGCTGCGCGTTCGTTGGCGCGCAGCTGCGTCGAGGGAACGTTCGAGGTCGACGCGATCGACGAGAACGCGGTCGGCGCACGCGTTGCGCTCGCCGGTTTGCCCGATCCGGATTTGTTGATCCGCACTGGAGGCGAGCAGCGCATCAGCAACTTCCTGCTTTGGAATCTCGCTTATACCGAGCTCTACTTTTGCGATGCGCTCTGGCCTGATTTCGATGCCGTCCATCTGGATGCGGCCATCGAGGATTTCGGGCGGCGGCAGCGCCGATTCGGCCTGACGCCGGCGCAGGTCGAGTCTCGCTGATGC
>DATCLP010000116.1:0-6970 GCA_036563855.1 Steroidobacteraceae bacterium
GTGTACAAGCACGCGCACGGCGCACCCGAACGCATCGCGCAATTCACTTGCGGCGTACCGGAACATGTGCGCTCGGTGAGCACGCCGCATGTCGCGCATCCCGGCTGCTTCACGACCGCGGTGCTGCTGGCGAGCGTACCGCTGCTCAAGCTCGGCCTCGTCGAGCCGCGATTGTTCGTTGCCGGCGTGACGGGCAGCACCGGATCCGGCCGCACTCCGACGGCCGGAACGCATCATCCGCAGCGGCACAGTGATTTCTACTCCTACAACCCGCTCGCGCATCGGCACGCACCCGAGATGGCCGCGCTGGCAAAGGCAGCGAGCGGTGTGGCCGCCGAAATCAATTTCATCCCGCATTCCGGTCCGTTTGCACGCGGCATTCACGTGACGGTTCAGGCGCGCGCGACACGTTCGATGAAGACGGCAGAGCTGATCGCAGCGCTCGGCGAGTTCTATCGAGACCAGCCGTTCATCCGCGTTGCTGCCGATCTGCCGCACGTCAAGGACGTCGCCGGAAGCAACTACGCGTATCTGAGCGCTGCAGCGAACGGCGAAACCGTCGCCGCGATGTGCGTGATCGACAATCTCGTGAAGGGCGCGGCGGGCGGCGCGATCCAATGGCTCAATCGCACGCAGGGTTTCGAGGAGACGACGGGATTAGCGGCGCCTGCCGCAGGATGGACATGAACGCCATGGCACTACCCATGAAAGATAATGTGACGTCGATCAGTCGCGCGATGCCGGATCATCTGGCGCCCGTATTCGCGCAGTTTCCGCTCGAAGTCGTCGATGCGGAAGGCGTGTACTTGCATACGCCCAGCGGGCGTCGCGTGCTCGATCTTTACGGCGGACACGCCGTTGCTGCGCTCGGCTACAACCATCCGCGCTGGGTCGAGGCGCTCACGAGTCAGGCGCGCAGCCTTTGTTTCCAGAGCAATGCCGTGCCGCTCGATGTGCGCCGGCGCGCGGCCACGAAGCTCGCGAAGTTCTGCGGTCTGGGGCTCGATACGGTGTTCTTCATCAACTCCGGCGCCGAAGCGAACGAGAACGCGCTGAAGATCGCGTGCAAGGTCACGAACGGCACCGAGATCGTTGCGATCGAAGGCGGCTTTCACGGCCGCACCGCCGCTGCGGGCGCGGTAACGTGGGGCGCAGAGAAGAAGTGGTATGGCTTTCCCGATAAGCCGTTCGACGTGAAGTTCATCAAGCCGAGCGATATCGATCGGCTCAGCAGCTTGATCAGCGATGGGACGGCGGCGGTGATCGTCGAGCCCGTGCAAGGCATGGCCGGCGCAGTCGACATGCCGAAGGAATTCCTAGCGGCACTACGCGCGCGGTGCAACGAAACCGGCTCGCTCCTGATCTTCGACGAAGTGCAGTGCGGCGTCGGTCGCACGGGCTATCCGTTCGCGGCCAATATGTACGGCGTCACGCCGGACATCATCACGACGGCAAAAGCGCTCGGCGCAGGTTTTCCGGTCTCGGCAGTGCTCGTCTCCGACCGGATCGTTCCGTTCTTGAAGGTGGATTCGCTCGGTACGACGTTCGGCGGCGGGCCGATGGCGTGCGCCGTCGTCGAAGCGGTCATCGACGTCATCGAATCGGAGAATCTGCTGGCGAACGTTCGCGAGCGCTCGAAGCAGATTCGCGAAACCTGTGTCGTCGGTCCTGTCGTTGGCGCGCAGGGCGCCGGGCTCTTGCTCGGCTTGCGCTGCTCGCGTCCGGCGAAGGAAGTTCAAGCAGAGCTCCTCGACCGCGACATTCTCACGGGCACGAGCGCCGACCCGTACGTGCTGCGCATCCTCGCGCCGTTCGTGCTCGGCGCCGAACACGTCGAGCAATTGCGCGACGCGCTGGCGAGCCTGCCGAAATGAGCAGATTTCTTTTTCTTCACGGATCGTGACTGCCATGTACCGCTTCATCGACTTGGCCGACTTCCCGCGCGAGCAAGTCAAAGACTTGCTGGGCCTCGCTTCGCGCCTCCAGCAAACGCCGCAGCCTCAGGCGCTCGTCGGCAAAGTGCTCGGATTGTTGTTCTTGAATCCTTCGCTACGCACGCTCGCGTCGTTTCAAAGCGCGATGATGCGACTCGGCGGAACGTCCGTCGTCATCACGCCGGGTCAAGGCACTTGGCAGATGGAAACGCACGTGGGCGCGATCATGAACGGCGCTGCAGCGGAGCACGTGCGCGAGGCCGTACCCGTGCTCGCGTCCTACTGCGATGCGATCGGCATCCGCATGTTTGCCGAGGGCCGGAGTCTCTCGGCCGATCTTGCGGAAACAGGCTTCAAGATGATGGCGGAGCTCTGCGACAAGCCGCTCGTCAACATGGAATCGGCGACGAGCCATCCCTGTCAGGCGCTCGCCGATTGGTACACGATGGACGAGTTGCGCGTGCCGGAGCGAGGCAAGTTCGTGCTGACGTGGGCCAATCACCCGCGAGCATTGCCGCTCGCGGTTCCCGCATCGACCGTGCATATGGCCGCCATGCGAGGCATGGACGTCGTCGTATTGCGACCCGAGGAATATGCACTGCCCGAACCGATCATGGAGAAGGCGCGGCAAGCTGCGAAGGCATCGGGCGGATCCGTGTACGAGACGAGCGATCGTGCCGAGGCGTTGAAGGGCGCACATGTCATCTACGCCAAGGAATGGGGCTCGCCCAAGTTCTATGGCGATCACGAAGCCGAAGCGCGACTGCGCGAGTACTTGAGCGACTGGTGCGTAAAGGAAAGCTGGTTCAAGAACGCGGATCCGGATTGCCGATTCATGCATTGCCTGCCCGTGCGGCGTAACGTTGCCGTCGCCGACGAAGTGCTCGACGGACCGCGCAGCGTCGTGATCCGCGAAGCGTTCAACCGCATGGTCGTGCAGATGGCCGTGTTGTATCGAATGTTGCGAGGATGAAAAGTCAGGGCGACGGGCTACGGGCCACGGGCGACGGTCAGAAATGGTCATCGACCTCGATGCCGTAGCTCGATCTGTAGCTCAGTAGCCCATGTCATTTGCCCGTTTCTATGGTAGTCGGTTGGCCAGTACTTTTTCTTACCGTAGCCCGTAGCCCGTTGTCCGTAGCCCACTGAGAGGAAGTCCTTCCGTGCTCCGAACCGATCCCTCCGTTGCCGTTCGCGCGCTGCGTAGCGCCGCTCCGTACATTCGCATGTACAAGGGCAAAGTGTTCGTCATCAAGGCGAGCGGCGGCGTCTTCGGCGATGCCGCACTGACGCGCGCGCTGATCGAGCAAGTCGCCATCCTGCATCAAGTCGGGATTCGCGTCGTGCTGGTGCACGGCGGAGGCCCGCAGCTCACGAAGATTCAGGAAACGCTCGGCATCACACCGCGCATGGTCGCGGGCCGGCGCGTTACCGACGAGAAATCGATCGAAGTGACGAGCATGGTGTTGAACGGGCTCGTCAACACGCAAATCCTGAGCATCTGCCGCGAGCTCGGGATTGCAGCCGTCGGTGTCAGCGGCGTCGACGCAGGGCTCGTCCGCGCGCACAAGCGCCCGCCGGTGCAGGTGGAAGGAGAAGTCGTCGATTATGGTTTCGTCGGCGACATCGATCTGATCGACGCCAAAGTGCTGCAGCAGTTGCTCGACGACGGCCTGATGCCCGTCGTGAGCCCGGTTTCAGCCGACGATTCGGGCCAGCTTCTGAACATCAATGCGGACACGGTGGCTGCCGCGATCGGCTCGGCGCTGAAGGCGGAGAAGCTCATGCTGTGCACGGGAGCCCCGGGCATTCTCGAGTCGCTAGACGACCCGCACTCACTCATCTCGTACACGGATCTCGCGGGACTCAAGCGACTGAAGGAGCAAGGCAGTCTGAAAGACGGCATGTTGCCGAAAGCGAAGGCCATCGAAGATGCCATCCGCGGCGGCGTGCGCCGCGTTCACGTGACGTCGTACAAGTCTCCGGACGGCATCCTCGCCGAAGTGTTCACGAACGAAGGCACGGGCACGCTGATCGTCGAGGACATCAGCGCGCTCACGCCGGCGGAGCAGCAGGCGGGAAAATGAGAATGGGCTACGGGCTACGGGCTACGGGCAACGGCAAGAGGCGCACGGAGCGCGCAAACATCTGCCTCTCCTTGGGGAGAGGCGGCGAGAGCGAATGCGTCGCGGTGAGGGGGTGCGCACGAAGTGTGCACTCGCAATTTACTCGCTTCGCGCTCCCCTCACCCGCACGCTCCGCTTTGCGACCTCTCCCCAAGGAGAGGTGGATCTGCGCGCGCACGCGCGCTCTTCCTTCAGCCCTCAGCCTTCAGCCTACAGCCTTGCGCGGAGCGCACTCATGAGCCGCCTCTGGGACAAAGGCCTCCCGCTCGATCAGCGCGTGTTGCAATACACCGCTGGGGAAGATCATGCGCTCGACAATCGGCTCGTCGCCTATGACGTGCGCGCGTCGATCGCGCACGCAGAAATGTTGAACGCACAAGGACTGCTGTCGGATGAAGATCTGAACGCCATCCGCGACGGTCTGACGCAGCTTGCCGAGGAACATGCGCGCGGCGAGTGGCAAGTGACGCTCGAGCATGAAGACGGACAGACCGCGCTCGAGACGTTGCTGACCTCGCGTATCGGCGAAGCGGGCAAGCGCGTGCATCTCGGCCGTTCGCGCAACGATCAGGTGCTGACGGCGCTGCGCCTCTATCTGCGCGACACTGTCGAACAGCTTCGCGAAGGCGTCAATGCAGTTGCAGATGCACTCGACGAATTGGCCGAACGCCAAGGCGACGTCGTGCTGCCGGGCTACACGCACATGCAACAAGCGATGCCGAGCTCGGTGCGTTTGTGGGCCGGCGGTTTTGCGGCTGAGCTGCGCGACGATGCACATGCCTTGCAGCAAGTGCATCGGCGGCTGCAAAAATGTCCGCTCGGATCGGCTGCCGGTTACGGCTCGCCGAATTTGCCCATCGATCGCGAATACACGCGCAAACGCCTCGGCTTTGCCGAATGCCATGAGCCTGTGACGGCCGTGCAGCTGTCGCGAGGCAAGGCCGAAGCACAACTGCTGTTCGAGATTGCCATGGTGATGCAGGACGTCGGTCGCCTGTCCTCGGACTTGCTTCTGTTCTACACGCAGGAATTCTCGTTCGTGGAACTGCCGGATGCGTTTACGACGGGCTCATCGATCATGCCGCAAAAACGCAATCCGGACGTGTTCGAGCTGATTCGCGGACGCAGCGCGACGGCCATTGCCTGTCTTCAGGAAGTCTTGAACATCGTGACGAAGCTCCCGTCCGGCTATCAACGCGATCTGCAGCTCATCAAGGCGCCGCTATTCCGCAGCATCGACATTTGTGCCGAAACGCTCGCGATCCTGCCGGCCGCGCTCGCAGGCGTGAAATTCCGCCCCGACAAGATCCGTCTCGATCCATCGATTCATGCAGCCGCGGAAGCGAACGAGCTCGTCGTGAAAGAAGGCATTCCGTTCCGGGAAGCCTATCGCCGCGTCGGAGCGAAGCTACGCGCGCAGCAGTCCAAGACGAACACCGGTGACGATCGCGATAAGTGATCGAACCGTCTGCATACAGCAACGACCATGACGCAACCGATTTGGCATCGCCCCTATACGCTCGAAGAAGTCCATTTCAAAGTTCCGTGCTTGTCGCAGCACCTCGGCATCGAGTTCATCGAGCTCGGACCGGATTACTTGCGCGGCCGCATGCCCGTCGACGACCGCACGCGGCAGCCGTTCGGCATTTTGCACGGCGGCGCATCGGTTGCGTTGGCCGAAACGCTCGGCAGCACTGCAGCAGCATTGGTCATCGACCGAAGCAAACAGCGTTGCGTCGGCCAGGAAATCAATGCGAACCACGTGCGTGCCGTTTCCGAGGGTTACGTGATCGGCACGGCAAGACCGGTCCATATCGGCCGCCGCAGCCACGTTTGGGAAATCCGCATCAATGACGAGAAGGAGCGGCTCGTGTGCATTTCGCGGATCACGATGTTCATTCTCGATCACCCGTCGACTTGAGGGCGAATTTGGACGGGAGCGCGGCAGGCGGCTCATCTATACTGCCGCGCATGACTCTGCGATCGACTGCCCTCCTCCTCGCCATCGTCGCTTTGACGAGCGGCTGCGGCCTCAAGGGGCCGCTCTACCTGCCTGAAGAACGCGAACAACCCGCCGCGACGCAGACTGACACGAACGAAACTGAGCGCAAGTCGCGTTCGGGTTCGAGTGCTGGCACTCAGGCTGCGACGGGCTCCGAAACGACGCCCGAAAGAGACGACCGATGAGCGAGCCGCGCAAGCTCGTCCTCGTGGACGGTTCGAGCTACCTCTATCGCGCTTTTCATGCGCTGCCGCCGCTGTCGAATTCGCGCGGCGAGCCGACGGGCGCAGTGCTCGGCGTGCTCAACATGATTCAAAAGCTCCTCAAGGACGAGCAGCCGCAGCTCATCGCGATCGTGTTCGACGCGCCGGGACAAACGTTCCGCGATCGACTCTTCGAGGAGTACAAAGCGCAACGTACGCCGATGCCGGACGATCTGCGCGCGCAATTGCAGCCGCTGCTCGATTGCGTGACGCACATGGGCCTGCCGTTGCTGCGCATCCCGGGCGTCGAAGCCGACGACGTCATTGGCACGCTTGCATGCCAGGCCGCTGCTCAAGGCATGGATGTGCTCATCTCGACCGGCGACAAGGACATGGCGCAGCTCGTCAACGACCGCATCACGCTCGTCAACACGATGACGGGCACGCGTTTGGATCGCCAAGGCGTGAAGAACAAATTCGATGTCTGGCCGGAACAAATCGTCGACTACCTCGCGCTCGTCGGCGATACCTCGGACAACATTCCGGGCGTACCGAAGGTCGGACCGAAGACTGCGGCGAAATGGCTGAACCAGTACGGCACGCTCGACAATCTCATCGCCCACGCCGATCAGATTCCCGGCAAGGTCGGCGAGAGCCTGCGCGCCAGCTTGAAAGACGTCGAGCTGTCGCGGCGGCTTGCGACGC
>DATCLP010000117.1:0-6604 GCA_036563855.1 Steroidobacteraceae bacterium
AGCCGGCGCTTGGCGATGCGCAGTCCGTCCTGCCGGCTCTGCACCGTTGCTTCGGCGAGCTGCAAACGCTCGCGCGCCTCGAGCGATGCGAAATAGGCATCGGCCACTTCGCGGATCAACGAGAGCTGAAAAGCCCGTGCCGCCGCACGCGTCGCCAGGTATTCGGCGAGCGCAGCATCCGAGAGGCTGCGCACGCGTCCCCAGAAATCGAGCTCGAAGGAAGCGATCGCGGCGCTCGCCGAATAGCGATCGAACGTGACGGCCTCTGCGACACCCGCGGACGTTGCGCCTGCGCTCAACGCCTCGGGACCTGCCCGCGTGCGCGCTGCCTGCGCCGACAATCCGATGTTCGGCAAACGATCGGCGCGTTGTATGCGATACAGACTGCGTGCTTCCTCGACTTGCGCGACGGCGATGCGCATGTCGCGGTTGTGCTCGAGCGCGAGCTCGATGAGCGTTTTCAGACGCGGATCGGCGAAGAAGTCTCGATAATCGAGCGACGGGGCGCTCGTGCCCTGTGTCTGGTTTGCGAGATGCGATGGGTAAGCGGTTGCGGTCGGCAATTCAGGCCGCACGTGTCGCGGCGCCAAAGAACATGCGCCGAGCAGTGCGATCAGCACGAAGGTACCGAACGCATGACCGATTCGATCACGCATGGGCAGCGTCCTTCGCTGGCGGACGGTGGCGCAGGTTCGGCGCGATCCAACGGCGGACGCCGAGGTAGAGCAGCGGCGTGAAGAAGATGCCGAGCAGCGTCGCCGCAATCATGCCGCCCATCACGCCCGTGCCGACGGCGATACGACTCGCCGCGCCTGCGCCCGTCGCAGTGACGAGCGGCACCATGCCGAGAATGAACGCCAGCGACGTCATGATGATGGGGCGCAGGCGCAGCTTCACGGCGTTCAGCGTCGCTTGAGTTGTCATGACGCCGCGCGCTTCCTCTTCGAGCGCAAATTCGACGATCAAAATCGCGTTCTTGGCCGCAAGTCCGATGATGGCCACCAGGCCGACGTTGAAATACACATCGGCGGGTAAGCCGCGCATCATCGTGAACAACACCGCGCCGAGCACGCCGAGCGGTACGACGAGCAGGACGGCGAGCGGTACCGTCCAGCTCTCGTACAGCGCTGCAAGCACCAAGAACACGACGACGATGGACAACCCGAGCAAGGAGCCGACTTGTCCGGCTGCTTGCTGTTCTTCGTACGACACGCCCGTCCATTCGTAACCGAATCCTGCCGGCAGCGATGCTGCGAGTCGCTCCATTTCGGCCATCGCTTCGCCGGTCGAGCGTCCCGCGGCGGGCATTCCGGAAATCGTCATTGCCGGATAGCCGTTGTAACGCTCGAGCTGCGGCGGACCCGAGGTCCATTCGACCGTCGTGAACGCACCGAAAGGCACCATCTCACCCTGCGCGTTGCGTACTCGCAGATTGAGAATGTCTTCCGGCGTCATGCGAAACGGCGCTTCCGATTGCAACAGCACGCGCAGGATGCGGCCCTCCCGGCTGAAGTCGTTGGCGTAGGAGCTCGCGAACGAGATGGCGAGCGTGGAATTCACATCTGCGATCGACAACCCCAGCGCACGTGCCTTGATCCGGTCGATGAGCACACGCAGCTGCGGCGAGTCGGCTTGACCTTCCGGTCTCACTGCGGTGAGGGCCGGGCTCTGGCTGGCGAGCGCAAGCAGCTGATTGCGTGCCGCGAGCAATTGCTCGTGACCGAGTCCTGCCCGGTCTTGCAACTTGAACGTGAAGCCGCTCGCGACGCCGAGCGCAGGAATCGACGGCGGATTCAAGGAAAAGACGAACGCTTGACGTATCCGTTGCCACGCAGCGTTGGTTCTGTCGACGAGCGCGAGCGCGCTGTTCTCCGGGCCCGGCCGGTCGCCCCAAGGCTTGAGCGAAACGAACGACATCGCGTTCGCCTGACCTTGGCCGAAGAAGCTGAACCCGCGAATCATCGTGACGGTTTGTACTTGCGGCTGTTCGCGATAGAACGCCATCACCTGATCGATGGCTTCGTTCGTGCGCTCCAGCGTTGCGCCAGGAGGCGCTTGCACGACCGTGATGACGACGCCTTGATCCTCGGCGGGGAGGTAACTCCCCGGCAGACGCATGAACAGAATCAGCGTGAGTCCGCTCAATAGCAGGAACACTGCGAGATAGCGCACGGGACGAACCAGGATGCGTCCGACCCGGACCTGATAGCGGTCGGTGATGCCGGCAAACCACGTGTTGAAGCGCTGGAAGAAGTTTCGGACATGGCGCACCCATGGCCTGCGGTACTGGATCGTTCCGGGCGGCCGCAGAAGCGTGGCGCACAGCGCCGGCGTGAGTGTGAGCGCAAGCAGCGCGGAAAAGGCGATCGACACTGCGAGCGTGAGCGCGAACTGGCGATAGATGCCGCCGGTCGAGCCGGGAAACAGCGCCATCGGCACGAACACGGCGACGAGCACGAGCGTGATGCCGATGATGGCACCCGTGATCTGGTCCATCGCCTTCACGGTGGCTTCGTACGGCGGCAGACCTTCCGTCGTCATGATGCGTTCGACGTTTTCGACGACGACGATTGCATCGTCGACGAGAATGCCGATGGCGAGCACCATGCCGAACAGCGTGAGCACGTTGATCGAAAAGTCGAGCACCCACAGTCCGAGGCAGGCGCCTGCAAGCGCGATCGGCACGACGATGGTGGGGATGAGCGTGGCACGCCAGCTTTGCAGGAACAGGAACATCACGGCGAAGACGAGCAGCATCGCTTCGGCGAGCGTGGCCACGACTTCTTCGACCGAAATACGAATGAACGGCGTCGAGTCGTACGGAATGGTCCAGTCGATGTCCTCCGGGAACGTGCGCGCGAGCTCTGCCATGCGCTGTCGAACGCCGTTCGCCGTCGCAAGCGCATTGGCGCCCGTCGTTAGCTGCACGGCCATGCCGGCAGCCGGGTTGCCGTTGAGCTCGAGACCGAACAAGTAGCTCTGCGCGCCGAGCTCGATTCGAGCGACGTCGCCGAGCCGCACAGCCGAACCGTCGGGGTTCGCGCGCAGGATGATCGATGCGAACTGTTCGGGTGTCGTGAATCGGTTCTGGGTCAGAATCGGTGCATTGAGCTCCGTGCCTTCCGCAATCGGCCGGTCGCCGAGCTGGCCGCCGGGCGACTGCGTGTTCTGTTCGCGCACGGCGGCGAGCGCATCGGCGGCTGACAGTCTGAAGGTCGCCAGCCGATCCGGGTCGATCCAGACACGCATCGCGTATTCGGACGAGAACGAACGCACGTCGCCGACGCCGTTGACGCGTCGCAACTCGTCGACGACGCGCGTCGTCGCGAAATTGCCGAGCTCGAGCGCGGGCGTGCGACCGCTCTTGGAGATCAGCGCCACGATCATCAGGAATCCGGCCGAGGCTCGGTTGATCGAGATACCTTGACGACGGACGTCTTCCGGCAGCCGCGGCTCGACTGCGCGCAACCGGTTCTGCACGTCCATTTGCGCAACGTCGATGTCCGTGCCGGATTCGAACGTCACCGTGATCGACGCCGTGCCGTTCGACTGGCTCGTCGCGGTCATGTACAGAAAACCTTCGACGCCGTTCAGCTGTTGCTCGATGATTTGCGTCACGTTCGTCTCGAGCACGGAGGCGTCGGCGCCCGGGTACGTCGCAGTAATCGTCAAAGAGGGCGGCGCAATCGTCGGATATTGTTCGATCGGCAGTGCGCGCAATGCGATGACGCCGGCAAACAGAATTCCGAGAGCGATCACCCACGAGAATACCGGGCGGTCGATGAAGAACCGCGGACCCACGGCTCAACGCCCTTCGGCTGCACCGCTCTCGGCCGGTGCCTGCGCGATGCGTACGGGCATGCCGGGGGCGATCTTCTGCATGCCGTCGACGACTACCCGATCGCCCGCTTGCAAGCCTTCGAGCACGACCCACTGGCCGTCTTGCATGGCACCTGTCCTGATGCGGCGGACTTCGATCGAATCGTTGGCGTCGACGACGAATACGCTCGTTCCTCCGGCACCGACTTGCACAGCGCGTTGCGGAACCAGGAATGTGTTCGGACGCACGCCTGCCGCGATGCGCGCGCGGACGAACTGACCGGGCAGCAAGACTCGATCGGGGTTGGGCACCTCGGCTCGCACTGCCGCCGTTCCCGTCGATTCGTCGATCGCCAAGTCGAGAAAATCGAGATGGCCGCGATGCGGGTATTCGCTGCCGTCTTCGAGAAACAGCGACACTTCGACGCGTCCCAACTGCGGAACGGAGAGCGTGCCGGCCGCGATGTCGCGGCGAATGGCGAGCATGTAAGAGCTCGATTGCGAAAAATTGACGTAGACGGGATCGAGCTGTTCGATCCGCGTGAGCAAGGTGGCACTCGCTGCGCTCACCAGCGCGCCTTCGGTCACGAACGCACGTCCGGCACGTCCAGAGATCGGTGCCGTGACGGTCGTATAGCTCAACGAAAGCTTTGCGCTTTCGAGCTCGGCACGCGTCTGCGCCACATCGGCTTGAGCCGTGCGCAGGCGTGCGAGCGCTGCATCGTATTCTTGGCGGCTGATCGCCTGATCTTCGATCAGTCCTTTGTAGCGCTCGACATCTTGGGCGGCGTTCGCTGCGGTCGCCTCTGCGCGAGCGAGTGCGGCCTCGACGGCGCTAACGCGCGCACGCAACTCGCGCGGATCGATCACGAACAGTACTTGACCGGCTTCGACATCGCTGCCTTCGCCATAGACACGCTTTTGCACGATGCCGTCGACGCGTGCGCGCACTTCCGCGGTGCGTACGGCCTGCACGCGGCCCGGCACTTCTGCAATGTTTGCAAGCGATTGCGGCGCGACGACGACGATGCCGACTTCGGGAGGAGGTGGCGTCACTGGGGCATCGCTCCCGCAGCCGCCGAGTACCAAGCACCCGAGGGCGCCGCCGATCCGAATCGCAGCAACCATCCGTTCCTGCCCTAGCTGGCAACGCCCGCAGGCGTCGACGATGTTTTAACTCTAGAGCGCGCGTCGGGTTGCGCGCGTACGCAATTGTCCGTGCTCTTTGCCGTGACTGGTGACTCGTGACTCGGAATGGGCTTGGGGCTCGGGGCGTGGGGCTCGGGCCGAGGAACAATCGAGCGGAGGAGCCATCGCACCGCGAATCCAGGTCAGTCACGAGTCACCAGTCACGAGTCACGGACAACGCTCTTCCTCTCCGCTCATCCCCCAGGCGACAATCGATCATTCGCGTAACTTCGATCTGGGAGGAGAACTGGATGTTCAAATCCAGGGGGCTGCTTGCGTTTGCGTTGGCGCTGGCGGGCTGCGGTGCGCCTTCGGAACCGCCGGGCCCGCATGCGGGACCCGACGGCGGCCTGCGTTACGGAGCGTTGTCCTTCAAGTCTTGCGCGCTGAGCGTTGCACGGGGACCGTCGATCGAAGCGTGGTGCACGAAACTTGCGGTTCCGGAGAACTACGACGAACCGGACGGCCGCACGATCGAGCTTGCCGTCGCGCTCGTGACTGCAGACGGACAAGCATCGTCGGATCCCATCGTCATGATTGTCGGCGGACCGGGTCAGTCCGCGCTCGACAGCTATCCGCTCGTACACAACGCTTTCGCCGATGCGCGGCGCAATCGCAATGTCCTGTTGGTCGATGCGCGCGGCACCGGCAAGTCGCATCCGCTTGCGTGCAAGGACATACAAGGCCGCAGCGCCGTCATGGATGAAGACAAGGCGACGATCGACGCAGCGCGCGCTTTCGCCGAGCGCTGCCGCGACGAGCTGTCGAAGACGGCGGACCTGCGCTATTACTCGACGAGCGACCACATCCGCGATCTCGACCGCGTTCGCGACGCGTTGGGCATCGATGAGCTCAACCTCATCGGTATCTCGTACGGCACGCGGGTGGCGCAGCAGTACGCGAAGCGCTATCCGCAGCACACGCGCACGGTGACGCTCGACTCGGTCTTACCGAACTCGATCGTGCTCGGCTCGGAACATGCGCGCAATCTCGATGCGGCGTTGGAGCACATCTTCCAACGTTGTCGCGACGATGAGGCGTGTTCGCGCAATCTCGGCGATCCGGCCGAGAAACTTGCGACCGTGCGCGAACGGCTGCGTGCCGGAGGACTCGAGCCCGTGCGCTACAGGGATCCCGTCAGCGGCGACTGGCACATCGATGTTCCGGGATACGCACATCTCGGTACGTTGCTGCGCCTGTATGCCTATCAGCCGGAAGTCGCTGCGCTGCTGCCGCTCATCGTCAACGATGCCGAGGCGGGTCATTACGAAAGCCTGCTGGCGCAGGCGCGAGCGGTCTTCACGAGCGTGTCCGATTCGATCATGCACGGCATGCAGCTTTCGGTAATCTGCACCGAAGACCCCGAGCTCGCGCCCAATCCTCGCGATGCAGAAACCGTTCTGGGCTCCGAGTTCGTCGACTTCATGCTGGCGCAATGCGAAGTGTGGCCAAAGGGCGAGCGGCCGGCGGATTTTCGCGAGCCGCTCGCGGGCGACCTGCCCGTGCTCGTCATCAGCGGCGAATTCGATCCGGTGACACCGCCGCGCTATGGAGATGAGGTCGTCGCCTCGTTGCCGAAGGGGCGACACATCGTGGC
>DATCLP010000118.1:0-5276 GCA_036563855.1 Steroidobacteraceae bacterium
CTCATGGAAGATGTCGAACACGATCCGCGAGACGGCCTTGTAGCGTTCGAAACGCGGCGGCACGCAGATTGCGTGCGGGCAGAGCTGCCGCGCTTGACGCATCGGCATCGCGGATCGCACGCCATACTTGCGCACTTCGTAACTGGCTGCAGCAACGACGCCGCGCTGGCCCGTACCGCCGACAATTACCGGTTTGCCGCGTAGCTCCGGACGGTCGAGTTGTTCGACCGATGCGTAGAAGGCATCCATGTCCACGTGCAGGATGGAGCGCGGCGCATTCATGGCACGTGGATCGAAAGCGTTGGAGGGGAAACATGCGGCGCGCATTGCGCGCCGCATGCTGGGTTATTTCACTGTGATCGTAATGACCTTCGACATCACCGGCGGATCGTGCGGCACGTGCAGCTCGTCGCCCACGATCAATTGCAGCGTGTGCTTGCCGGGTTTCAGCTCGATCGTCGTTTCGGTCTGGCCTTTGCCGAAGTGCAGATGCTTGTCGTCGGCCGGAATCGGCGCGTCGAGCGGCGGCGTCGGCGCATCGACGATGAGGTGATGATGCCCTGCGCCGTCGAAGGCGATGCCGGCGGGTGCAACGCCCATGCCTTTCAATCCGAACCGCACGGTCACCGGGCTCGTGACGGTCTCGCCGTCCTTCGGCGTGATGAAGTACACCTCGGCACCGGCCGGCGCCGGCTTGCGCTTCACTTGCGCGATCGCAACGGTCGCGATGCAGAGCGCGAGGACGGTAACCGCAGAAACGATGCGCTTCATTCGATTCTCCTTGGTCGAGCGGAAACTCACGTGAGTCTAGCGCGGTCCGCGCAGCAAGACAGCCGTCCGTCGACGCTCACGCGACGCCGACGCGCATCGGTCGAGCCTCGCCCGACTGCTGACCTGCTGCGAGCTCCGCGCCATCGAAATCGTCGACGTGGATCAGCTCCATCACGCGCCGATCGTATTCGCGCAGGAATGCAGCTTCCGTTTCGGAGAGGATGCCGGCTGCGACGCCCTGTTGAATTTGTCCTGGAAGATCGAGCGCCGTGATACGCCCGGTCTTCACGCCTTCGACGCGCAAGCGCTTCTCGTGGGCTTCTGCGGTGTCGGCCATCTGCAGCACTTCGTGCAGCAAGCCGAGCGGGTTGCTGGGCTCAGGCGTCCGATAGATGCCTTCGGCCAGCCGATCGCGCGTGATCGTCGGACGCAGGACCGCGGAAGCAATCTCATGAGCGAGCGGATCGCTCGGCGCGTGATACGTCTGGCCGCGCGGGAAAATGAAGAAGCGCATCACCGCTGCGATCCACCGATTCGGGAAATTGCGCAGGAAGCTGTGGAGTTGCTCCTGAGCCTTGTACAGCAAGCTTCGGCACGCCCACTCGACGAGCGGCAAGTCCTCTTCGGGCTGGCCTTGATTGTCGTAGTGCTTGAGCACCATCGACGCGAGGTACATGCAGGACAGTACATCGGCGAGCCGTCCGGACAGCGATTCCTTCTTCTTCAAATATCCGCCGAGCGTCAGCATCGCCACATCGGTCGCGAACGCAAACGATGCGCTGAAACGGTTGATGTGCTGGAAGTAGCGCTGCGTCGGTCCGGTCTCGGGCACGCGCGAGAATCGCGCGAGCGTCAGCGCCATCACGAGCGAGCGTACGGCATTGCTGATCGTGAAGCCGATGTGACCGAACAGCGCTTCATCGAATTCCTTGAGGCCCTTCGCTCTGTCCTTTTCGCGTGCCGCGTTCATCTCACGCAGCACGAACGGATGACACCGGATCGCACCTTGGCCGAAGATCATCAAGCTGCGCGTCAGGAGATTCGCACCTTCGACCGTGATCGCAACCGGCACGATCTGATAGCCGCGGCCGAGATAGTTCTTCGGTCCGAGGCAAATGCCCTTGCCGCCGTGAATGTCCATCGCATCGTTCGCGATCGTGCGGCCGAGCTCGGTGAGGTTGTACTTCAACATCGCCGAGGGGACGGACGGACGCTCGCCGCCGTCGATCGCGCCTGCCGTAACCGAACGCGCTGCGTCCATGATGTAAGCGGTGCCCGCCATGCGCGCGAGCACTTCGGCAACGCCCTCGAAGTTGCCGATCGACGTGTTGAATTGACGCCGGATGCGCGCGTAGGCGCCGGTTGCGAACACCGCGGCTTTCGCCGCGCCGGTCGCACTGGAGGGCAACGAAATGCAGCGTCCGACCGAGAGCTGCTCGACGAGCATGCGCCAGCCTTGGCCCGCCATCTTCGGTCCGCCGATGATGAAATCGACCGGCACGAACACGTCCTTACCCTGAATGGGACCGTTCTGGAACGGCACGTTCAGCGGGAAATGCCGCCGCCCGATCGTCACGCCGGGCGTATCACGCGGAATGAGCGCGCACGTGATGCCGTAGTCCGTGCGATCGCCGCCGAGCAAGCGGTCGGGATCGTACAACTTGAACGCAAGCCCGATGACGGTCGCAACCGGCGCGAGCGTGATGTAGCGCTTCGAGAAGTTGAGTTTGATGCCGATGACCTCGCGGCCTTCGTACATTCCCTTGCACACGACGCCGGTGTCCGGAATCGATGCGGCATCCGAGCCGGCTCGCGGCCCGGTGAGCGCAAAACACGGGATTTCTTCGCCGCGCGCAAGACGAGGCAAGTAGTACTCCCGCTGCTCTTCAGTGCCGTAGTGGAGCAGGAGCTCCGCAGGTCCGAGCGAATTCGGCACTGCAACGGTCGAAGCGACGACGCCGGAGCGGCTCGAAATCTTCGCGAGCACGCATGAATGTGCATACGCCGAGAACTCGAGCCCGCCGTACTTCTTCGGAATGATCATCGCGAAGAAGCCCTTCTGCTTGAGGAAGTCCCATACCTGCGGCGACAGATCGGCACGCCGATGCGTGAAATCCCAGTCGTCGATCATGCGACACAGCTCTTCGCACGGGCCGTCGAGGAATGCGCGCTCTTCCGGAGAGAGTTTCGGTGCTGCAGCCGACATGAGCTTGTCCCATGCCGGTCCGCCGGTGAACAGCTCGCCGTCCCACCACACGGTGCCGGCCTCGAGCGCGTCTTTCTCGGTCTGCGACATCGAGGGCAGCATGCGCCGATACGTGCGCAGGAACGGCCGCGTGATGAAACGAATACGCAATGCATCGATGTTGAGGAATACGAGGCCGGCGAGCACGAGCCACAACACGATCAGCCATGCAAATCCTGCCGACCCGAACCACGTGTAGAGCAGCAGCGCACCGCCGTAGGCGAGCGTCGCAGTCAGCAACGAGACGCGCTGATAGGCGAGGACGAGAGCGCCGCCGAGAAACAGTAGGAACCAGAAAATACTGCTCACGATGAAACCTCAACGTAACCGCACGCGATCGTCGCGCAAGCGAGACGGGAAAAACACTGCGGATGACACTAGCTCGCGAGGCAAGCGACGGCAAGCGGATGAATCCCACCGCTGAGAATCGCTCCGGTCGATTGTCCGACAATCCAACGATTCCTTATCGAGGTCCCAAACGAAAACGGCGAAGCGATCGCTCGCTTCGCCGTTTCGTGCATCGAGTCGACGTGCGTAGAGCTCAGATCAGCTCTTTGACGCCGTCGCGCTCTTCCAGCAGTTCCTTGTGAGTTGCATCCATGCGCTGACGGCTGAAGTCGTTGATCGCCAGTCCTTGGACGATCTGGTACTCGCCGTTCTTGCAGGTCACAGGGTAGCCGTAGATGACGCCTTCCGGGATGCCATAGCTGCCGTCCGAGGGCACGGCCATGCTCACCCAGTCGCCTTCCGGTGTACCGAGGACCCAATCGCGAATGTGATCGATCGCGGCCGACGCTGCCGACGCAGCCGAAGAAGCGCCGCGCGCCTTGATGATCGCCGCACCGCGCTGCTGGACGACGGGAATGAAAGTATCCGTGTACCACTGCTGGTCGACGAGCGAGAGCGCAGGCTTACCGTCGACCGTCGCGTGATGCAGATCGGGATACTGAGTCGACGAATGATTGCCCCAGATGATCACTTTGCGGATGCGCGAGCTGTGCGTGCCGGTCTTCTCGGCGAGCTGCGAGAGCGCACGGTTGTGATCGAGGCGGACCATTGCGGTGAAGTTGCGCGGATTCAGATTCGGCGCGTTGCGTTGCGCGATGAGAGCATTCGTGTTGGCCGGGTTGCCGACGACGAGCACACGCACGTCGCGCTTTGCGACCTCATCGAGCGCCTTGCCTTGCGCGGAGAAGATCTGCGCATTCGCGAGCAGCAGATCTTTGCGCTCCATGCCCGGGCCACGCGGACGCGCACCGACGAGCAACGCAATATCGCAGTCCTTGAACGCAACTTTCGCATCGTCCGTCGCGACGATCTTGTTCAAAGTGGGGAACGCGCAATCGTTGAGCTCCATCACGACCCCGTTCAGAGCCCCGAGGGCCGGCGTGATCTCGAGCAAGTGCAGATTGATCGGCTGGTCGGGACCGAGCATCGCGCCGGAGGCGACACGAAACGCAAGCGCGTAGCCGATCTGACCGGCTGCGCCGGTGATGGCCACATTCACGGGACTCTTCATAGGGCTGGGTTCTCCGGTTCACGGGCAAAAAGCGGGCGCGAATTCTAGCAAGGCCTTGATCGGAGAGGGCAGCCTGGATCTGGTCTCGAGGGCCGTGCGCGGAGTCGGCGCGTTCGCCGCGCAGACGCAGTCTGGCTCAACACGTCATGAGCGGCCGCGTTTTTGCGGGCGCGGCAACATCGATTGCTGCTCCTGCCGTCCGACCGGATGGTTGATGCTCATCGAAGTGCCAGCGCGGGGTGGCTAGACTCAGCTGCGGATCGTCAGTTTCTTCGCTGCTCGTGTCGGCACCAATCACTGTGGATAGGTCCAGTTCGCGGGCCTCATCTGTGCGAGTCGCCGCCCTGCAAACGCTTGTGAACTCGGGGAATCGACCCCATTTCGTATTGTTGCCGCTGCGCGGCTGGCACTTCAGGTGCGTCGTTGGAACAATGACACCTTATCATCGCTTAATCATATCTGGCTGAGCAGTGTCGCGATAACGGCTCACCGGGGAAGCTGCGCCAGAACGCGGGGCTAGGCCGCTGCGGACAAGATCTCGGCCGGGGCCGATGCCCCAGGAGAAGCAGCATGAGTCGACTTGTTTGCGTTTCCAATCGAATCTCATTGCCACGGAAGACCGCGGCTCCAGGCGGGCTTGCGGTCGGTATCTTGAGCGCGCTGAAGCGCACCGGCGGCCTGTGGTTTGGTTGGGGCGGGGACACGATCGATACGGAGCCCGGCGATCCCGATCTTCATATC
>DATCLP010000119.1:0-8926 GCA_036563855.1 Steroidobacteraceae bacterium
CGCCGTCACTCGCCGCGGCGCGCCGTCAATTCTCAATTCTCCATTCTCACTTGCCGCAGAGCGGCGGTCAGTCCGCACTGACCGTGCGCTCTGCGGCCCACGCCCTCAGCTCCGCAATCTTCTCCGCCATCACGATCGACAAAGGTCGTGTGGCCTGGATTTCCTTGAGGACGTGGTTTGCGGTAACGGGTTCGTTCGTTGCGTGGGCGCTGTAGACGGCCGAGATAATGGCCTGTTCGATTTCGGCGCCAGAGAAGCCTTCGCATGCCAGAGCGAGCATGCCGATGGCCTTCTCCTCGAGCGCGACGCCGCGTTTTTCGGCGTGAATTCTGAGGATGGTCGCGCGAACCGCTGCGTTCGGCAGGTCGACGAAGAAGATCTCGTCGAAGCGGCCCTTGCGGACGAGCTCGGGCGGAAGCGCTGCGATGTCGTTCGCGGTCGCGACGACAAAGACACGCGTCTTCTTTTCGGCAAGCCAGGTGAGGAACGTTCCGAGGACGCGCCGCGACGTGCCGCTGTCGCCATCGCCGGTGGCGACGCCCTTCTCGATCTCATCGATCCACAACACGCAGGGTGCCATGACATCCGCAGTCGCAAGCGACTCGCGGAGGTTGCGTTCCGACTCGCCGATGTACTTGTTGTGGATGGCAGCGAAATCGAGCCGCAGGAGCGGTACGCCGAAAATGCCGGCGGCAGCGCGTGCGGCGACGCTCTTGCCGCACCCTTGAACGCCGAGTAGCAGCACACCCTTGGGCGGATCGAGCTTCACACCCGGGGCAGCGGTGCCATCGAATGCCGGGCGGCGTTGTCTCAGCCAATCCTTGAGCCGCGTCATGCCGCCGAGATCGGCGAACTTCGCCGTGTCGTATTCGAACGCCAACACGCCGCTGCGGTTCAAGAGCTCGTACTTGGCCTTCATGACCGCCGGCAGATCGCTCGGCTTGAGAGCGCCGTCGTCGAAGATCGCTTGACGGGCCAGCCGTTCGGTATCGCTGGTCGATAGGCCCGCCAGGTTGTCGACGAGCAGCTCGAGCGATTTGCGGTCGGCTTTCACCTTGCCGCCGTTCGTCTGCGACCATTGGGCCGCCACGCGCTCCACGATGGCATGACGCTCGTTGCGGTCGGGGAACGCAAGCTCGAACCGCGCGGCGAAGTGCTCGAGCTCGCGTGGAAGCTGGATCTCGTGGCTCAACAGAACGACCGTGCGAGGCACTTTGGAGTGACCCTGGCAAATGTCCTTCAGCAGCCGTACGTGGATCGGGTCGGGCAGGAAGGGGTGGAAGTCGAGCAAGACGTAGATGCCGGGTTTGTCGACTGCACGAATCTGCTTCAGCACGTCCGCGGGCTCTGCGTTGTGCCGCTGCGCGCCGCCCAGATCGATGTCGAGGCGGCGCAGACCATCCGTGATCGTCCACTGAAACAGCGGCGCTCGAATGCCGGTCGCCGGACGGCTGCACACCGACTTCAGCAGCTCGATCGCCCGAGGCTCGTCGCGCGTTTCGATGACGATCAGCGGTACGCGGCTGCGCAGCAGGGCTTCCAGCTCACGCCGCGTGTCTGGTGGGTTCGTTGTTGGCATGCGCGTACCGAAATGAGGAGTGCATCGCGAATTTGCCGCGCCCTGCCTCATACGCGCAAATCGAAATAGAAACTGCGACGCAGTTCTTGCAAAGCGGAACGTTTTTGCTACATTTCGCGCCGACCTGTGTAAGAGAGCACCCAGAGACATTGCGAAAGCTGCAGGTGCCGCTCGACCAGAACTCGTGAGAGTCACGATCGTTTAACTGAAGCCGGATCGTCGCTCTTGTTGGTTGGTTAAGTGTCCGCAGCTTTGATGAGGTGCCCGACAGGTGTTGCCACGAGCAGCTAAGCATTCACAGGCTGTCTCCCCCGCCCATTCCTTCGATTCCACGACGTTGACGGAAGCCGAAATCCGCACGCTCGCCGCGCGTTTCGGTTCGCCGCTGCTGGTCGTCGACTGCGAGCAAGTTCGCCGCCAGTACCACGCGCTCAAGGCGGCGCTGCCGGGCGTGGACCTCCATTACGCGCTCAAGCCGCTGCCGCATGCGGCTGTCGTTGCCACGCTGCGCGACGAGGGCGCCTATTTCGACTTGGCGACGACCGGAGAGGTCGAGCTCGTCAAGGCGCAGGGAATTCCGCCCAGTCGGTGCATCCACACGCACCCGATCAAGCGCGATAGCGACATCCGCGATGCTCTGCGCTACGGCGTGACGACCTTCGTCGTCGACAATCCCGATGAAATCAAGAAGTTCGTGCGCTATCGCAAGCGCGCCGAGCTGTTGCTCCGGGTGTCGTTTCGGAGCCCGAACGCGGTCGTCGATCTGTCGCGCAAGTTCGGCTGCGAGCCGGGCGCGGTGCTCGGTTTGATCGAGCTCGCTCGCCGGTTCGGCATTCGCGTCCGCGGTCTCTCGTTCCACGTCGGTTCCCAGGCGACCGAGCCGACGAAGCACGTCGAAGCGATCCGTGCTTGCACGAACCTCATCGCCGAGGCATTGCTAGCCGGGCTGCCGGCACTCGACATTCTCGATATCGGCGGTGGTTTTCCCGTCGCGTACAACGAAGCGGTGATGCCGATCGACGAGTTCTGCGCGCCGATCCGCGCCGAGCTCGCCAAGCTCCCGCCGCATGTGCGTGTGATCGCCGAACCGGGTCGATTCATCGCTGCGCCGGCCGCGATTGCGGTTTCTACGGTTATGGGCAAAGCCAAGCGCGACGGGCGCTGGTGGTATTACCTGGACGACGGGCTGTACGGCTCGTACAGCGGCCAGCTCTTCGACCATGCCAAGTACCCCGTAACGGCGCTGCGCGAAGGCGAAGAACTGCTTCCGAGCGTGCTCGCGGGTCCGACGTGCGACTCGATCGACGTCATCGACGACAACATCCTGCTGCCCGAGCTCGAGGTGGGCGATCTCGTCGTGGGGCGGATGATGGGCGCCTATACGTGGGCGAGCGCGACGGACTTCAATTTCTTCAAGCGTGCGAAGGTCGTCGTGATGAACGAGCGGCCTGCCGACGCGAAGCGAGTCGTCCGGCTGCAGCGCAAAGCTGCGGGCGGACGCAAGAGCGCGGCGTAGCGAGAGGAGCCCGGCGGCCAAGCCGGGCTCGCGACGAGGCGAGAACCCTGGGCGCGATCGTGAGCTGATTGCCGCATCCCGATGGACATTCGCATCGTCGATTTTGTCGCTGGCGCGCGTGAGGCACGCGGGCTCGCCGTCATCATCGACGTTTTCAGGGCCTTCTCGCTTGCGGCGTATGCGACCGCGTGGGGAGCTGCCCGCATCTGGCCGGTCGACACGATCGAAGCCGCGCTCGCTCTCAAACGTGCTCACCCGGATGCCATCCTGCTAGGCGAGCGTTACGCACGACCGTTACCTGGTTTCGACGGCGGCAATTCGCCGTCGGATCTCGAACGGCTGGACCTGCGCGGGCGGACGCTGATTCATACGACCCACGCCGGTACGCAAGGCCTCGTCAATGCAAAGCTTGCCGAAGAGGTCATCACCGGCGCCTTGGTGAATGCAGGTGCAGTCGTGGAGTACATCCGCCGGCGCGCACCTGCTGAGCTCACGCTCGTCCGCATGGGGCAGCACGCGCGCGAACGTTGCGAAGAGGACGATGCCTGCGCCGAGCTGATAGTCCGGCGCCTGCGCGGCGAATCGCCTGACACGGTCGTAATTCGCGAACGCTTGCGAGGCGCACCGAGCGCCGCCAAATTCTTCGACCCAGCCTGCGATTGGGCCCCCGAGCGCGATTTCGAGCTGTGCACTCGGGTCGATGCCTTCGATTTCGTGCTGCGCCTCGACCGCGATGCGTCGCCGCCGGCGCTCGTACCGATTCCCATCAAACGCTAACAAACCAGAACGAAGGACCCCGTATGCCAGTGGTAGCGAAAACGTTGCTGCTGCTCGTCGCTTCGAACGTGTTCATGACATTTGCGTGGTATGCGCACCTTAAACACCTGAACCACAAACCGTGGATCTTCGCCGCCTTGATCAGCTGGGGCATCGCTCTGTTCGAGTATCTGCTGCAGGTCCCGGCGAACCGTATCGGTTACTCCGCGCTGACCCTGCCGCAATTGAAAATCCTGCAGGAAGTGATCACGCTCACGGTGTTCGTGCCGTTCGTCGTGATCTACATGCGCCAGCCTTTGAAGCTCGACTATTTGTGGGCCGCGCTCTGTATGGTCGGAGCGGTGTATTTCGTATTCCGTAAACCCTGACGGAGCGGACGATGCCCACGGCAATTCACAAGCTCGTTGAGGACGCGCGGGCAGGAGGTCCCTGCGTTATTGCTCGCATGGCCAGCGGCTGGGCCGTGATGGGACAGAAGCAAGTGCTCCCCGGATATTGCTTGCTCGTGCCCGATCCTGTCGTTCCGGATCTGAACGCACTCGCTCCATACGCGCGCGACCGGTTCATGTGCGATCTTGGGCGGTTGGGAGAGGCGGTGCTACGCGCAACCAACGCCGTGCGCATCAACTACGCAATCTTCGGCAATCTCGAGCCGGCCTTGCATGCGCACGTGCATCCACGCTATGCCGACGAGCCGGTCGAGCTTCGCACACAAAATCCGTGGGCCTACGATTGGTCGGCAGCGCCGTCATTCCATCCGGCGCTTCATGGCGCACTGCGAGATGAAATCAGGGCCCGGCTCGCAGGGTTGTAAAGGCAACAGACCTGTCCGTCGAAAAGGCCCTTCACGAGCGTCGCGCATTCGCGCATTTCTCGGTCATGCGAGCGTCGTGCGATCATTGATCCAAATTGCGGATTCGTGAAGTTGTTCGCGCCGGCTCGTGTTTACACACTCGGTTGGGCATGTAAACTTTCCAATCGCACGACACGCCAGCGGCGCTTCGGATCGTCGGTCGTCCGAGGTCGGAATTAAGACAAAAAAGGAAGCGTGGCATGCGGACGAAGCCGAGCCTTGCATCCTATGTGATCGAGCAGCTGTCTTTTCTCGGGCGCATTTCTTCCCGATCGATTTTCGGCGCGACCGGTATTTTCATCGACGATCGGTTGCTCGGCATCGTCGTCGATGAAGAAACGCTGTATCTGCACACGGGACCGACAAATCTGGATGACTATGTGTCCCGCGGAATGCCGCAATTCAGAGCGTACCCCAACGCATTTGACTTAACGACGGACCATCACCGTGTGCCGAGCGACGTGCTGGCGGATAGCGAAAAGTTGCGCGAATGGGGAGAGCGCGCGTTGAAGGCTGCGATCGAAGCGGCGAAGGCCAAGCAGCTCGCCGGCATCGAACGCTCGCGGCGCGCGAAGCAGGCGAATCGAAAGAAGACTCCGTAGCGTCGACGATTGGCCTGGAGTTTCGAGCCCTTGTCGCGTGACTCGAGCTACAAGCCCGAGTCACGGATCACGAGTCATGGATCGTGAGCGCAACGAGTGCGGACAAAGACCGCACCGGCTCGGAGCACGTCATTCCGCGGCAAACATAGGCGACGGTCTCCTCGTGCGGAGTCTTGTCAGCAAGACCCGGCGGCAATCGCGTCGCCGAATTCGGAATCGCGAACACGAGACGCTTCGGCGCATAGAGCTTCGTGAGCTCGTCGCGCCACGTAGCGCTTTCGGACGCTTCTCCGCGCACGATGGCAATTACCGGCGGATCGAGCAAGTCCTCGAGCGCGACGAGCATGGCGCAGTGCGCGTGCGGATAGCGTTCGATGGCAGCCGACGCCGCTCGCAGCGTGCTTTCCGCCGCGTCGACGTACCGCGGCTCGCCGAGCAACAGCCCGAGCTTCAAGAGCGCATGCGCGGCGATTGCATTTCCGGCCGGCAAGGATTCGTCCGCAAACCATTTCGAGCGGTGAATCAGTGCTTCGTGGTCGTCCGACGTGAAAAAGAATCCGCCCGCGGACCGGTCCCGAAAATGGGCGAGCAGCACATCGGCCAACTCTTGGGCGAGCTCCAAGTCTTCTGTGCGCCACCGTGTCTGCAGCGCCTCGAGCAGCCCGTCGAGCAGAAAGGCGTAGTCGTCCAGGTAAGCGGGAAATCGCGATCGACCATCTTTGTAGACGGCAAGCAGGCGATCGTCCTGCCACAGCCGGTCGCGAATGAAATCGATGGCCCGAGTCGCGGCCGCGTCCAGATCCGCCCGCTGTAGCGAACGCGCGGCGATCGAGAGTGCCGCAATCGCAAGGCCATTCCAGGACGTCAGAATCTTTTCGTCGCGCCCCGGCCGTACGCGTTCGTCGCGAGCCGCAAGCAGGATTTCGCGTGCACGCTCGAGGTGAGCATCGACTTCCGTTGCGCTCATCCCGAGCTCATTGGCGATGTCGTCGACCGCGCGGCAGACATGCAGATGCCATTTACCTTCGAAGTTCGGCGGGCGATCGAGTCCGAAACGGCGCGCGAACACATCGAAGGTCTGCGCGGGAAGGCGCTTGCGGATTTCCTCGGGATCCCAGACATAGAACTTGCCCTCATGACCCTCCGAGTCGGCGTCCAAGCTCGACCAGAAACCTCCTTCCGGCGACTGCATCTCGCGAATCATCCAGTCCGCCGTTTCGGAGGCAATGCGCCGAAATAGCGAATCGCCTGTGGCCGTGCTGGCCTGTGCGTACACCGCGAGAAGCTGCGCGTTGTCGTAAAGCATCTTCTCGAAGTGCGGGATCATCCAATACCGATCGACGGAGTAGCGTGCAAACCCGCCGCCGAGCTGGTCGTAGATTCCGCCTTCGGCCATCCGCGTCAGGGTGAGCGTTGCCATATAAAGCGAGTGCAAATCCGGCGAATCGGTGTTGGCGCTCCTGCGCCACTCGCGCAGGAGAAAGCCGATATTCGTCGGATGCGGGAACTTGGGCGCGCCGCCGAATCCGCCGTACTGCGCATCGAAGTCCTGCGCAAGCGCTGCGCATGCTATTTCGAGCGGCTCGTGCGAGAGCGGTTGGCCATCACTGAGCGGCGGGAGCAGCTCGGAGAACGCTTGCTGAAGCGCCGAGCTTTGCGCGCGAATGTCCTCACGATGGGTGCGGTAGAACTCGGCTACGCGTTTCAACAAGTCGACGAATGCGGGCAACCCGTGCCGCGGCTCCTTGGGGAAATACGTGCCGCCGAAGAACGGTTGCCGATCCTCGGGCGAGAGAAACATCGTGAGCGGCCATCCGCCCGCGTGACGAATCAGCATCTGGTAGGCGAGCTGATAGATGCGATCGAGATCCGGACGTTCTTCGCGATCGACCTTGATGTTCACGAACAGCTCGTTCATCACCGCCGCGGTTTGCGGATCCTCGAACGATTCGTGCGCCATTACGTGGCACCAGTGGCACGCGGAATAGCCGATCGACAGCAGAATGGGTTTGTCCTCGCGGCGTGCGCGTTCCAATGCTTCGGGACCCCACGGATACCAATCGACGGGGTTATGAGCGTGTTGCAGCAGATACGGGCTCGTCTCGTCGGCGAGCCGATTGCGATGCGAGGTTGCGGCTGTCATGCGCGTAGAATAGTGCCAATCGCTTACGTATGCCTCGAGGTCGAATGTCGAACTCCCTCGTTTTCCCCGAATTGCGGCTGAAACCGCGCGAAGACCGTCGTATTTCCGGGGGACACCTGTGGGTGTTTTCAAACGAGGTCGACACTGCGCGCACGCCGCTCACGAGCTTCGAGCCTGGCGCGCTATGCAAGATCGTCAGCGATCGCGGCAAGTTCCTCGGCTACGGTTACGTCAACCCGGGATCGCTCATCAGCGCGCGCATTCTCGGTCGGGATCCCGACCATCCGCCGACGAAATCGCTGTTCGTGCATCGATTGCAGGTCGCGCAATCGCTACGCCGAGCTCTGTACGATCAGCCGTTCTATCGGCTCGCGTACGGCGAATCGGACGGCTTGCCGGGCCTCGTGCTCGATCGTTTCGGCGATGTCGTCGTGGGGCAGATCGCGACGGCCGGCATGGAGCGGCTCAAGGCGGAGATTCAAGAAGCCGTGGCGAAGGTCGTGAAGCCGAGCGCGATGATCTGGAAGAACGACTCGGCGGCGCGCGATCTCGAAGGGTTGCCGCACTACATCGAAACGGCATTCGGCGAGCCGCCCGAGACGGTCGATGTCGAGGAAGGCGGCGTGACGTTTCGAGTACCTCTCGGTTCGGGTCAGAAGACCGGCTGGTTCTACGATCAGGCTGCAAACCGGCTCGCGCTGCGGAAGTATGTGGGCGGTGCACGGGTGCTCGACGTGTTCAGCTATCTTGGCGGTTGGGGGCTCGGTGCCCTTCGCGCGGGCGCAACTGAAGTCACGTGCGTCGACTCGTCGGCCGAGGCGCTCGAAGGGTTGCAGGCGAGCGCAGCTGCAAACGGAATGAAGCCGAGCGTACTGCGCGGGGATGCCTTCGAAGTGATGGAATCCCTGCATGCGGAGCGTCGCCGTTTCGATGTGGTCGTGATCGACCCGCCGGCGTTCGTCAAACGCAAGAAGGATCTGCCGAAGGGCGAGGCCGCCTACAAGCGATTGAATCAACTTGCGCTCCAGCTCCTCGATCGAGATGGAATCGTCGTCTCCTGCTCATGCTCGTATCACTTGAGTGCAGACAGCCTCGTCGCTGCGATCCAGCGAGCCGCCCGCCACGTCAGCAGGTTCGTGCAAATCGTCGAGGTCGGCGGACAGGCCCCCGACCACCCGATCCACCCTGCAATACCGGAAACGCGCTACCTAAAGGCTTTCTTCTGCCGTTCCACCCTCGAATGAGGCTGCGATCGTTGAGCAGGGTGATCGCCGGGATCCGGGATGCCGAAAGGGCAGTAGGGACCCTACGTTTTTCGCTACCATCGCGGGTCATATGCTGACTTACCCCGCGATCGATCCTGTCATTTTTTCCATCGGCTCGGTCGCCGTGCGCTGGTACGGAGTCACGTACGTCATCGCATTTGCGATCGCGTGGTGGCTCGGCAGGAAGCGTG
>DATCLP010000120.1:0-2565 GCA_036563855.1 Steroidobacteraceae bacterium
GGGTGCGATCGACGACATGGTCGTTCCCAGCCGAATCGTGCACTTGCCATTGTCATGGGACGATCCGGCGACACAGCTCGCGATCGAGAAGTACATGCAGTCGGTGCGCAAGGACGCGCCTTGGTGTCCGAGCAACATCGAATTCATCCGGCGCATCAACGGGCTCGATTGCGTCGACGACGTCAAGCGCATCGTTTTCGAGGCGAGCTATCTCGTGATGGGCTTGGGCGATGTTTACCTGGGTGCGCCAGTGGCGACGCCGCTCGATCCGCGGCATCGGCTGGTGACGACGAAATACAACCCGGCACGAACGTGGACGCCTGAGAACGCAGTCGGCATCGGCGGCGCGTATCTGTGCATCTACGGCATGGAAGGCCCGGGCGGCTATCAGTTCGTCGGACGCACGGTGCAGATGTGGAATCGGTATCGACAGACCGCCGATTTCATCGACGGCAAGCAGTGGTTGCTGCGATTCTTCGATCAGATCCGGTTCTATCCGGTGAGCGCCGAAGAGCTACTGCAGATACGGAGCGACTTCCCGTTCGGCAAGTTCAAGCTGCAGATTGAGCCCACTACGCTGCGATTGCGCGACTACCGCGAGTTCCTCCGCGAGAACGCCGAATCCATTCGCGAGTTCAAAGCGCGACAGCAAGCCGCTTTCGAAGCGGAGCGCGAGCGGTGGCGAACGAACGGACAACGCACCTTCGATTCCGAAGCGGAGCCGGCCATCGAGTCGACGAGCGAACAGATTCCCGACGATTGCGAAGCTGTCTTGGCGCCCGTCACGGGTAGCGTGTGGCAGCTCAATCTGGAACGCGGACGGACCGTCGAGGCGGGCGAAGAACTGCTCGTCATCGAAGCGATGAAGATGGAAATTCCCATTCTCGCCGAGCAATCGGGAACGGTCGTCGATGTGCGCTGCGCGAAGGGCAAGCCCGTGAACGCCGGCGATGTGTTGGTCTTGATCAAGTCGTGAGCTCGTCGTGGATACGTTGCAGATTTCGACGCTATCGACCTCCTACCGCAGCGGCGAGCTGCGCGTGCGCGAGGTCATGGAGGATGTGTTGGCAAGGATCGATGCTGCACCGGAGCGCAAAATCTGGATCAAGCGCCTGCCGCGCGAATCCGTCATGTCGTATGTGGAGATGCTCGAGCAGCGATCGCCGGAAGACCTGCCGCTCTACGGAGTGCCGTTTGCGATCAAGGACAACATCGATCTGGCGGGCGTTCCGACGACGGCTGCGTGTCCGCGCTTCGCATATGTGCCGAAGCGCTCCGCTACCGTCGTACAGCGATTGATCGACGCAGGTGCAATTCCAATCGGCAAGACGAATCTCGATCAATTCGCGACGGGCCTCGTCGGGACACGCTCCCCGTACGGAGTTTGTTGCAACAGTTTCGATCCGGCATACATCGCGGGCGGTTCGAGCAGCGGCTCCGCGGTCGCCGTAGCCACCGGGCTCGTGAGTTTCGCGCTCGGTACCGACACCGCAGGCTCGGGCCGCGTGCCGGCTGCATTCAACAACATCATCGGATTGAAACCGAGCTGCGGCCTTTTGAGCACGCAAGGCGTCGTGCCTGCGTGCCGGTCGCTCGATGTGGTGTCGATCTTCGCACTGACTGCCGCCGACACGGAAACGGTCCTCGATGTGGCGCGAGGATTCGACGACGCGGATGCGTATTCGAAGGCAATGGAGCTTGCTCAGCCGAAACCGGATCCGCTGCGTATCGGCGTTCCGTTGGCGGACCAGCTCGAATTCTTCGGGGATGAAGATTGCCAGGCTCGATATGAAGCTGCTTGCGAGTGCGCGAAGGCGCTCGGCGCTTCGCTCGTTCGTGTCGACATTGCCTATTTCCTGGAAGCAGCACGAATGTTGTACGAAGGGCCGTGGGTCGCCGAGCGATATGCAGCGATTCAATCGCTCATCGAGTCTGAGCCGCAGGCGCTGCATCCGGTCACGCGGCAGATCATCGAAAGCGGAGCACGGGCGAGCGCCGTCGATGCGTTCAGGGCGCAGTATCGTTTGCAGGAGCTACGCCGCCTGACGAGCGCGGCGTGGCGCGACATCGATATGTTGCTGTTGCCGACGACAGGAACGATCTATCGCATTGACGAGGTACTTGGCGATCCGCTGCGGCTCAATACGAACCTTGGGTTCTATACGAACTTCGTCAATCTCCTCGATTTGGCGGCGATCGCCGTTCCAGCGGGTTTTCGTCGCGACGGACTGCCGTTCGGTGTCACGTTCGTCGCGCCGGTCGCGCAGGATCGAACGTTGCTATCGTGGGCAGGACGCTTTCACGCTGCGAGCGTCTCGCATCTCGGTGCGCTCGCTGAACCCGTGCCCGCGCCTCAACCGCAGACGAGCGTTTCGACAAACATTCGAGTCGTCGTCTGCGGCGCCCACATGTCCGGGCTGCCGCTCAATCATCAGCTCACGGATCGCAATGCGCGGTTCGTTTGCGCGGCTCGCACGGCGCCGCACTATCGACTCTATGCATTACCGGGCGGTCCGCCGCAACGTCCGGGTCTGGTGCGCGTGGAAACGGGAGGCACCGCAATCG
>DATCLP010000121.1:0-1612 GCA_036563855.1 Steroidobacteraceae bacterium
CGGCTTCGCCGGCCATGCCGACGGCGTGGCAGTTTCAGCGGCCGCTCGAGGAATATTTCACGGTCGTGCATTACGACCAGCGCGCGTCCGGCAAGACGCACGCCAAGACGGATCCGGCGAAAGTCAGCGACACGATTCTGATCCAGCGCTACGTCGACGACGCGATCGAAGTCACCGAGCACCTGCGGCGCAAATACGCCAAGGAGAAAGTGATCCTCGTCGGCCATAGCTGGGGCACGATCGTCGCAACCCGCGCCGCCCTCGCCCGCCCGGATCTGTTCTATGCGTACGTCGGCATCGGCCAAGTCATCAACGTGCGCGAGAACGAACGCTTGAGCTTCGAATACGGTCTCGAAGAAGCCAAGCGACGCGGCAACACGGAAGCCGTCGCAGAAATGCAAACCATTGCACCGTATCCCGGCGATGCCCCGATTACCCGCGACCGCATCATCATCGCGAGAAAATGGGCGCAGTATTACGGCGGCTTGAGCGCCTATCGCGACACCTCGCTGTACTTCTTCCGCGCCCCGCTCCTCTCCCCCGAATACGACGACGAAGACCGCTGCGCGATCAATCAAGGCAACATCTTCACGCTGTCGCGCCTGCTACCGGAGTTCCTGACCGTCGACTTCACCAACGTCCGCTCGTTCCCGATTCCGGTCTTCATGTTCATGGGCCGGCACGACTATACGACCCCGTCAGCACCGACGGATATCTGGTTACGTCAATTGGATGCGCCGATGAAGCTCGGCGTCTGGTTCGAGCACTCCGCCCACATGATTCCGTGGGAGGAGCCGGGGAAGTTCCTGATCAGCTTAGTCGAGTATGTGAGACCGGTAGTCGTGGGGGAGCATCAATGTAATTGCTGCTAAGGCGACATGCCCTGCCGATCGTTCGACAACCGAGCCGACCAACGCTAGAGCACACCATCAGTCGCTGATCAAATGAAGATTTCTGCGAGTAAGTCGAGAACGGTTGTCCGCTCAGAGCTCCCTCAAGATCGCTCGGCGGCGCTCCTCGTACTCGGCATCCGTGATCAAATTTCGGTCCTTTAACTGCTGTAGCTCACGAAGACGCAATTCGATCGACGACGTACTGGCCGTACTCAACTGATCGGCCTGAACTGCTGGCGGTACCCTTCGGGTAACGTCCTCGGCAACCGCTTGGCGTGTACCTGTTGCACCGAGCAGCTCATCGATAACAGGATCGATCTTCGCCTTCGTACTTGCCCACTTCGTCAACGAAAGTCCGCCCTTACCCCGCAAGCGATACTGCGCAGATGCGATGGCGCGTCCGCCCTTATCGATACGAAGCTCAGCATACGATAGGTACGGTGCCAGGTCCCACGAACGCAGGGCGGTGTACGTCAAGACGTACTCGCACTGTTTCGGTCTCGAACTACCTTGAATGATTTCCGTTGAGATACCGTAACGTCTAAAACCATCCTGAAGCACGGGCACGAAATCGTCGACCATGACCTTCGGATTCTCTTGAATGCACACGTACCGAATCTGCTCCGCTGCAGCAACCGGCTGAACGCGAACTGCCGTACACCCCGCGGCGAGACTTACCGAGACGGCCAAGGCCAAGATGCGGACGCACTTCATGGGCT